>NZ_KV803976.1:0-292 GCF_001811255.1 Corynebacterium sp. HMSC068H04 | reverse complement strand
TCATCCAGGGTTTTACAGATGTCGCGGACTTTACGCCTGATTTGGCTGCGGGTAGGAAAAGCCTGATTCGCCTTAGTGGGGGTGAAGAAGTCGGCCAGGATGGTGTCGATAAAATCCAGGGTTTCATCCGTCAGGGCTGTCAGGGCCGACATGGGTTGGTCAATAGCAATCAAGGACTCGATGTCGAGCAGGCACGAGGTGTCTTGTATGGCTTTGACTTTCGGCAGGCTATCAAGGCGGTGGATGGCACGCAGTCCGGATTTGATGTGGCCTTCGGGCAGTGACCAGGCAG
>NZ_KV803975.1:0-94070 GCF_001811255.1 Corynebacterium sp. HMSC068H04 | reverse complement strand
ACTCCATGTCCAAAAACCCTATGGACATAACACTGGAAGGCTAGTGTTCGACGGCTAGTGCTCGCCAGCGAGGGCCAGCCCTACCCGAAGAATGCTGCGATGGCGAGCATGGCCGGCAAGGAGAGAAAAGTGGTGAGGAAGACCGTATCGCGCGCCACCGTCTCTCCCGATTGGTAGGTCGCGGCGTAGTTATAAACATTCTGCGCGGTCGGAAGCGCAGACAAGATGAGTGCCGCGTATAGCTCCTTGCCGCTCAGCCCCAAGGCTAGGCCCGTCGCCAAGGCGATGGCTGGCATGGCTACGAGCTTGAGCACGGTGGCGGTCATGGTTGGTAGGCGGTCGCTAGACAGCAACCCGTCTCCGGTGAGGGAAGCGCCGAAACTCATCAGGATCATCGGGATGGAAGCCCCGCCGAGGATCTCGAGGGGTGCCATGATGACCTCTGGCACGTGCCAGCCGGCTGCAGAAACGATGAAGCCGGCGACGGCAGCGATGACAACCGGTGCCGTAAGCCCAGAGAACACAGAGCTGCTTATCGAGCGCAGGCTCGTTCCTTGGGCGTTAAGGCCGGCGATGATGAAGGGGGAGAGCACTGCCATCTGGAGTACGAGTGCTGGCACCACAAAGGTGGCATCACCGATGACATAGGTGGCGATGGGCAGCCCGATGTTGACGGAGTTGTAGTAGCTGGCCGCGGCCGCTCCGGCCATCGTCTCTGCCCCGCTCCTCCGGAAGAACAGCGCGCTGAGCAAGCCATACAAGGCCATCGTGGCGACCGAGGCAATCGCTATGACAGCCACAACCGGAGACATGAAGGCAGAGGTATCCGAGGTGGCCACGCTGGAGAAGATGAGCGCCGGAGTCGCAGCCCAGAACGCTGTGCGGTTGAACTGCAGGCGCGCCTCACCGTGGCCGATAACGCCCCGGTGACCCAGAAAGAACCCCACACCGATAACCACAAAAATGATGGCAAATCCGGTTAAGACATCCAGCACCAGTGATCAACCTCTCGAAGAATCCTAAAAGCAAGTCTCCGGTCATTCTTCCACGCCGGTCTTTTCCACCGGCAGCTGATAACAAAGTGATATCGAAAATGCCGTATGACCGGGAAGTCTTTTTCAACGCGTGCGGACTTATGGCACGGTGGTAGTTATGAATTCTTTGCGTCGTGTTTCCCGCCTGTCCGCTACCTCCGCCGTGGCAGTATCCCTCACCGCTCTTCTTTCGGTCTCCGTGGCCCAGGCCGCCCCGGCTAACCCATCGTCCGCACAGCCCCAGGAACTGAACCAGCTGTCTTCCCAGGCTATGGAGCAGGTCAACTCCTTTGAAGTCGAGCTTCCTGCGCAGGCTTATGACCTGGCTAAGCAGTACAACGTCCAGCTGCCGGACTTCATCAAGAAGCCGACCCCGGCGGTGGCCGATGAGCTCGTTGGCGCAACCCATGCCCACCTGATTAAGCAGGGCCACCACGAAGATGCCAACGCCAAGAACATCGCCCAGGAGTGGGCAAACCAGGCTGCGGCCGGCAAGGTTACCTTCCAGGACAATGCAGGCGATGGCCTGACTCATTTGGAAGAGGGCAGCGGTAACATTTACAAGCTCACGGAGCAGGAAGCTAAGGATCGCGTGAACTGGCTCAACCGCGACGTCCCCGTGACTAAGACTGATGGCACCGGCTTCGGCGTTGCGCAGGCCTTCGACGGCACCCACGTCTACGTTGCGGAGTACTTCTTCAACAAGTAGACCTTCACGCGGCCAATGATAAGCCGCTTTTTACAGAAGGCCCTGCCGCTACAGGCAGGGCCTTCTGCACGTTTGCGCGGAGAAGGTTACAGTGGGGCCCATGATTTTGATCAACGTACAGTTCCACGTCAAGCCCGAGTACGCCGATACCTTCCTGGAAGAGATCGACTGGTACACCAAGGCCTGCCAGGCAGAGCCCGGCTGCATCGACTTCAAGTGGTTCCGTGATCCGGAAGACAAGCAGCGCTTCCTGCTCCTCGAGTCCTACAAGGACGGCACTGATGTCGACCACGTCAACACCGAGCACTTCAAGCGCTCGTGCGAGGAGCTGCCGAAGTACCTGGTGGAGACCCCGGACATTATCAACACTTCCATTCCTGGAAAATCGGCTTGGGATAAGATGGCTGAATTCTCGGTCTAAACCCCACGCGTTTACAAAAGCCGCCCGGCTTCTGCCGGGCGGCTTTTAGCGATCATCAGGGGCCTTTAGCTAGCGGGAGCAGACGGTGGTGAGGTTCTTCTCATCGTTGGTGTATTGCTCCATGGCGTCGTACAGCGCATCCGCGTAAAGATGTGCGCCTTCGGGGAGCGGGTGGACGCCGTCGTCGTAAAGCATGGCCGGGTTCTCCTGAGCCATGCCGCACCAGTCTGCGATGTAGACGTTGTCGTGAGCAGTCGCGGCGTCAATGATCTCGGCGCGTGCCTGTCCCATCCAATCGCGCTCGCCGTAGGGCAAGACGAGCACCAGCGTGCGCTCGGGGCCGACGATGTCGATGAGCTCGTCCATCTGGCCCTCAAACGTAGCCCCGTTGGTTCCCAAACCCACAAACACGGTGGAGCGCAACTGCCCGGAATCCTTCTGTGCCTTGATGACAGGAAGGGCTGCCGAATAGTGGCGGGAGATCGTGGCGTCGATGCTAATGCCCGGGAAACGCTCATTGAGAGCCTCGGAGGCAGCGAGCATGACGGAATCACCGATAGCACTAATCTCGTTTCCAGTGGGAAGCGCACGCTTTTCCTTCGGCTTCGTGGTCTCGGAAGGCTTTGCCGGGACAGACGATGACTGAGCCGGGGCAGAATTCTCCGCCTGTTCGTTGGACAGCGCCATGCGCTCGAGCTCGCGCTCCAGTTCGCTCTTATCCTCCGAAGTCACCAGCGCGTAGCCCACGCCCAGTACGGAAAGAACAACGAGGACGGGAACGGCAGGCCACATGGCCTTGCCAAAACCATCTTTGACCTCTTGCGCGCTGGGGCGTGCAGCCCAGTAGGCGCGCCACGTAGGGCGGAATCCGGCGCGGCGGAAGGGATTTTCTACAAACTGGTAAGTCACCTCAGCCAGCACGCAGCTCAGCGGAAGCGAAAGGAGGCCTAGGAGCCAGGAGGGGGCGTCGGACAGCGCGTGGACAATCATTACCACCGGCCAGTGCCAGAGGTAGAGGGAGAAGGAGCGCTGGCCCAGCCACCGCATCACACGGGTGCGGAAGATCCACGTGAGGGGACCAGATTCGCGCACCACTGCCCAAATCATTGCCGCGCCGAGGACGCTGGTAAGGACGAGGCCGCCGCGGTAGGTGAAATCCCGATCCGCGCCCATCCATACCAATTGCGCGAGGTAGCCAACTAATGCGAAGGCACCAACGGTTCCGGCGAGAATGCCCTTGTTTGTGGCCGGCCAAGAATCCGCGTCCATGTCCTTGTCGGTGGAGGTCATGAGGAGGGACAGCATCGCGCCGATGAGGAGACCGAACGCGTGGGTATCGGTGCCGTAGTACACACGCGTGGGATCCTCGCCCGGGCTATAGAGCAGCGCCATGGCGACGGCTGAAGCAATAGCGAGGATGAGCGATACGGCGATGGGCAGGCGCTTGGGCTTGCGGCGGGAAATGGCAAAGACGCCAAGCATCAACAGCGGCCAGATCAGGTAGAACTGTTCCTCGACGGCCAAGGACCAATAGTGGGCGAAAACCTGTACTTCATTAGGCGCAAAATAGGTTTGGCTCGTGGCGATTTGGGTCCAGTTGTTGACAAAGAAGAACGTGCCCAAGAATTGCTCGCGGATGCCAACGGCCAGGTCCCCACCAATGAGCGCCACTATCGCCGTGCATATGGACAGGACTATGAGCGCGGCCGGGAGGATTCGCCGGAAGCGGCGGAGCCAAAAGCCTTTGAGGCTGATGCGTCCAGTGACGTTGAACTCGCGAACAAGCAGCGAGGTGATGAGGAACCCGGAAAGGACAAAGAACATGTCCACACCGAGGTAGCCGCCGGGGAGAATATCCCCGAAGAAGTGGTAGATCACCACGGCGAGGACCGCTAGACCGCGCAGACCATCCAGGCCCGGCACTTGGCGCAGGCGGGCACGCGCACGGCGCTTTGAGCCAGCGGGGGCAGTGGGGCCAGAGGCGGCTGCGTTGCGGGCGGACGCAGAAGCAGCTGCTGGAGCTGCGGCGGCTGTGCCCGCCGCGACGGTTGCGGTTGCAGGGGCGGCTGCAGCGGCGGCAGTGGGGGAAGCCTGTGCTACTCGCCGCTTTTCTGATCGGCGTTTTTCCTGCTTGGCGCTTAACGCCCCGACGGATTGCGAGCGGCGGGCCAGAGCACGCGAAATCTCGTTCTCGGTGCCGGTTGAAGCCTTCTTCTCAGGTTGCTTGGATTCCCCGGTTCCTTTGCTCTTTTGGGGCGTTGTGGTTTCCCGGGGCTTTGCGGCCGCCTCGGTCTTTGTCTCCTCGTTGGCCTTTGCAGTCGCCGGGGCTTTCTTGGGTTTCGGGGCCGTCGCGGCCTTTTCGGCTCCTTCTTGCCGCTTGGGGTGTGCTGGAGCCGGGGAAGGAGACTGTGCTTTGTCGCCGTGTGCAGGTGGCTGCTTCGCAGCGGGCTGAGTTTGTGATGGCTTGGTTGTTGAAGCCTTGTCGGCGCTGGGCGTTGCAGGTGCCTGGCGTCGTTGGGCGGGAGCCTGCGGGTTCGGGTGCCGCGGAATGGCCCGACGTGGGCCGCGTCGACCGGCCGAAGCTACTTCGGCCTCTTCGCGGGCTTTAACTAGTTTGGCCTTTTTCACCGCCGAGGCTTTGGGAAGTGCATCCGGAGTCAGATCTAGAGTGAAGTCTTCAGCCGAACGTGGGCGTACGCGGCCAGGCCGAGAGGCAGGACGCTGGGCATTACGGGGTCCGTGCCCAGTGGGTGCTGGTGGAGTCTTAGGGGCGCTTGCCTTAGCAGGCTTATCGTTCGCGGTAGGCGCGGTGGACTTAGCAGGTGGCGGGGACTGAGAAGGCGTAGCAGGCGCAGTGCGCGCGGAAGTTGCAGCGGGTGAAGGCGAGGTAGTTTTCGAGGAATCCGCCGAGGAGGACGGAGCGGGACTCGATGCAGACGACTCGCCCTTTGCCAAACGTGACATCATCGACCGCAAAAACTTCTTCACTACACACTCCGCAGGTAGACACCGGGGTTCGGGTACTGAGGCTCAGTAACCCGAGTAATCCTACTCTGTGCATACGGGCTACTCGGGCAAGGCTGCGGGGGAGCGTGTTAGGTGCGCAAAAGCTGGCGAAGGACGGTGCTAACCCCGTTGTTGGTATTAGCTGGGGCGATGATATCTGCGATTTCCTTCAGCTGAGGATGCGCGTTTTCCATGGCCACAGCCGTCCCGGCGGCGCGCAGCATCTCGAAATCATTGAGGTAGTCACCGAAGGCGACAGTGGCTGCGATCGGAATACCGGCGAGCTCAGCGAGCTTGGCCAGCGCCGTACCTTTTTCCACGCCGCGGGCCATCACATCGAGCCAGACCTTGCCGGATACCGCGACATTGTCCTCCGGGACGGCGCGGACGATGGGATCGTAAATGTGCGCCTCAGAACCAGATTCGCAGAAAATAGCAATCTTGATGATGTTGCTATCCGGCACTGCATCCAAGTCATCGACCCAAGTGACCGCCTTGTAGTACTTTGCAATCTCTGTACGTGCCGCGTCTGACACATCCCGTGCAACGTAGGCGGTCTCCGGGGAACATAGAACTACGGTATGTTCCACGCCGATGGCCGCAGTAGCCTCCCGTGCCGCGTGCACGGTGGATTCCGCAAGCGGGAATGCCGCGATGATCTCACCGCCGCGCATGATGACTGAGCCGTTTTCGGCGATAAACGTTTCGCCTTTCGGGAACATGTCCTTCAAGGTGGCCAGTTGGCGCCCCGAGGCCGGAACCAGCTCGCAGCCGCGGGCAGTGGCTAGGTCCTGGAGCTCCGAAAAGTCTGCAGGGAGTTGGCCATGCGCGTCGAGGAGCGTGCCGTCCATATCAAGGGCAACAAGTTGTGGGAGCAAGTAAGTCACACCAATCTAAAAGTGTTGGGCTAGAGGCGGGGAACCATGTCCAACGTAGCGCCAAGAAATAGGTGGCTGAAACTTTTGTGATATGGAACACTGGTGCGCATGACTACGACTGATCCAGTACTCGTTTCCGTGCGCAACCACACAGGAGTCCTCGAACTCAACCGGCCGAAGGCCCTGAACTCTTTGAACCCGGACATGATTGACATCATCCGCCGCTCCCTCGAAGCGTGGGCGCAGGATGACGACATCGAGCAGGTCCTTATTTACTCCAACAGTCCCAAGGCATTCTGCGCTGGCGGCGATGTGCGTCACGCGCGGGAGGGAATCGCGGAAGGCAAGCTGGACGAGGTCGATGCCTTCTTCGCCAGCGAGTACCTCACCAACGGCGATATCGCCGAGTTTCCGAAGTCCTACATCGCCGTCATCGACGGCGTCGTCATGGGCGGTGGATTGGGCATTTCCCTGCACGGTTCGCACCGCGTGGTGACGGAAAAGGCCTTCGCTTCGATGCCCGAGATGAATATCGGCTACGTCACGGACGTCGGAGTAGCTTATGCGGCCCAGCGCATGGTGGGCACCCGCGGCGTAGCTTCGCCGGGTTTGGCAAAGTTTTGGGGGCTGAGCGGGTACCGCATGTATGCCGCCGACATGCTGTGGACGGGCGTGGCAACCCACGTGGTCAAGGATGCCGCCGAGCTGATTGAAGCCGCTATCGAGCGCGGTATTGATGCCGCACTGGAAGAGCTGGCCCTACCCGCGCCACAGCAGCCAGCACCGCTCGAGCAGGTGGCTCAAGACCTGGAGGAGACCTTCGCGCTGCCCACGTGGGAGGAGATTTCCGCGGAGCTGGACAAGCGCCCGCAGATTGCCGGCGAGGTGCGTCGCCTCATGGCAGCCGCGTGCCCAGCCGCCATCATCGCGGCCAATGAGCTCTATGAGGCGGAAGCCGCTGTCGACGATATCCGGGAGGCGCTCCTGCTAGAACTCAAACTGGGCATGCACATGTATCGCCGCCCTGACTTTTCCGAAGGCGTGCGTGCGGTACTGGTGGATAAGACCCAGGACGCAGCGTTTAACCCGGCGACCACGGAGGACGTTGACGTCGAAGAATTCCGCGCGGTGCTGAGCTCCTAGCAGTTATATAGGGCGTGCTCGCTGGTATGCGGCGCGCGCCCGCTGCTCATCCACTCCCGCCGGCACCGCAACATTGAGCGTGGCCTGCGCGGCGGCCCGTGAAGGCGCGGGCAGGTGGAACGCGGGGGCGTCGGACAGTGCTAGCCCTTGGCGGCCGTCGGGTAGCTGCACTGGCAGTAGAGTCCACAGCCCCAGAATTGGCATGGCCAGCTGCGGCAAGCGCAGAGAGCGTGCCTCGGGGATGGGTACGCGGGCGCGAATCAGCTCGGGGATGGCATTGTCATATCCGAAGCGGCGCAGGTTCGCCGCGGCGTGGGCGGACATGGAACCGGAGAGCTCGTCCGCCCATGCCCACGTAAAGGTGCTCGTTGTGGCGTTGAGGGTGGCGATGAGATGGGAGGGAACCGTATGCGAACCATAATCGGAGTTCACCACGGTGCGCGACGTGTCAGGGTCAAGGTCAGCCCACAGGTTGGGGAATCGGGCCTCCAGGAAGAAATTGTGCTCGGTGGCCATAAAGTGGGCGTCGGCCAGCACATCGCGTGCGCTGAGCCCGCCGTGGCCCGAAGGATGGGGGAGAGCCGCGATCCGGATGCCGTGGAAGTGCGCGAGGCCTTGTACAACATCTGGTGCCACGCCCACATAGGAGGCGAGCTCGGCGGTGGCGAGGTGTTCGTCGACGCCTCCCTCAATATCCCCCGTATGCTCAAGCCCGGCCAGGATGCTGACACGGGGATCGGGGTGGATCTCCGCGAAGTTGACGGCGACGAGCGCCTCGCCCTCGCCCTGCGGGACGCGGATGACTGGGCGGTCACCCACGAGCCGCCGCGCCAAGCCGCGGAGCAGGGCGGAATCGGGTTGCGGGCCGTGGAACTCCGGTTGCGGCGCGTGTTCCGTCAACCCCGTAGACCAGTGCAAGCGGCCATCCTGGATTGTGGCTAGGCGCAGGCCATCGAAGTCATAGGTCCCAGAGGCGGTAGTAAAACGCACCACTGCGCGCTGATCGGTGGCGGGCTCGGAGTCGGAAGATGCAAAGTTCACCTCGACGTCGCGCACGTCGCCCAAGCGTGAGGAGAACGCGGCGTCGATGCCGGCTTGAATGAAGGCGCCAGCGGAGTACAGGTCCTGGGCTGAGTCCATTAGTGCTCCTTGACTTGGTTTTATTCCCTGAAGAAGGGATGCTCGATAGCCTCCTCATATGCCTGAAGGAGGGCTTGGGTGGATTCTACCCAGGAATACTTTTCGGCTTCGCGGCGGGCGGCAGCACCCATCGTCTCCCGACGCGTGGCGTCACGAAGAAGATTGACGGTAGCGCTGGCCCAGGCCTCATCATCGGCATCGGGTTCGATGAGATGTCCTGTAACGCCTTCCTCAATGACGAAGGGAATACCACCAGCATTCGTGCCGATGACCGGCACTCCCGAGGCGAAGGACTCCAAGGCTACGAGTCCTAGGGTCTCGGTGGCGGAGGGGAAGAGGAAGACATCGCCCACGGCGAAAGCCGCTGCGAGCTCCTCGCCGGACAAGTAACCGGTGAACACGGTGTGCGAAGGATCGAAGTTGGCCTTGAGCTCCTCCAGCGCAGGGCCATCGCCGACGACGGCAAGGCGGGCGTCACCAAGCTCTGTCCGCACCAGGTGCATTACGTGGTCGAGGCGCTCCAAGTCCTTTTCCTTGGAGACCCTCCCGATATAGGTCACCAGCGGGGAGTCCGGGTTACCACCGGTGAGGCGCTCGCGCATCTGCTGGGTAGCACGGCTGGGGTGATAGGTCTGTGTATCGACAGCCTTGGGCCACAGGTGCACGTTGTGGATCCCCACCTCCCGAGCCTTATCCACCATGGGGCCAGAAGTGCAGAGATTCACCGCGGCCTGGTTGTGCAGGTACTTCAGTGCGGCTTCGGTCAGCGGCCTAGTCCAGCCGATTCCTAAGGCATCGACGTATTCGGGCACGTTGGTGTGGAAGCTAGCCACCAGCGGCACGGCATCGCGCTGCGCGGCAAAGACTCCAAGAGCCGCTGTCCAAATCGGGTTGACTGCGTGGATGACGTCGGGATCGAAGTCCCGGATTTCTTTGAAGAACGTCCAGGAGGGCAGGCCGAATTTAATCTCCGGGTAGACCCACAGCGACAAGCTGGGGATGCGGGTGACCTCAAAACCAGCGTAGGAGTCAGGAGCCTTGCCTGTGGCAAAAATCCGGACCTCATGGCCCATCGCGGCCAGCTGGTCCAGCGTGCGCGTCAGGCGCGTGACTACGCCGTCGATCTTGGGTAGGAAGACCTCGGTAACGATAGCGATGCGCACGGTGGGACTTAAGCCTCCGTGGTGGGAACACCGGCGTGCTGCTGGCGCGTCCACAGCGATTGCGCCGGAATCTTGGAGCGGTCAGCGCGGTCGGCGTACTTATGCGCTACCTCCTCCACCTCATGCAGCAACCCCTCCGACAAGGTGGTCGGCTCCAGACCAAGCTCGAGGAAGGTGTCGTTGGTGACGTGGAGCTCATTTTCCGCGGATTCCTTGCGCGGGTTCGGCACGTAGGCCACCTCTGCGCCAGAGATCTTCGCAACCAACTCCGCTAAGTCACGTACGCGGTGGGTTTCCGTCATCTGGTTGATGATCTTGACGCGCTCACCGCGCGCCGGCGGGTTCTGCAAAGCTAGCTCGATGCAGCGCACCATGTCCCGGATGTGGATAAAAGCGCGGGTCTGGCCACCGGTGCCGTGCACGGTCAGTGGGTAGTCGATGCCGGCTTGGATGAGGAAGCGGTTGAGCACCGTGCCGTAGTCACCGTCATAATCAAAGCGGTTGATAAGGCGCTCGTCCTTCTGGGTCTGCTCCGTGTGCGTGCCCCAAATGATGCCCTGGTGCAGATCGGTGATGCGCAGCTCATCGTTCTTGGCGTAGTAGGCAAACAGGTGCTGGTCCAGCACCTTCGTCATGTGGTAGACCGAGCCCGGGTTGGAGGGGTACAGGATCTGCTGCTTGACGACGCCCCCCTCACCCGCATCCACCTGCACGTCCAGGTAGCCTTCCGGGATCTTCATTCCGGCGGTGCCGTAGCCGTAGACACCCATGGTTCCCAAGTGAGCGACGTGGATATCCTGCTCAGATTCCACGATGGCGGCGAGCAGGTTGTGGGTGGCGTTGATGTTGTTATCCACCGTGTAGCGCTTGGTGCGCGAATTTTTCATGGAATAGGGGGCGGCGCGCTGCTCAGCGAAGTGCACCACGGCATCCGGGCGTTCGGTATTCAGGAACTCGAGCAGGTCGTCGTAGTCCTGGGCCACGTCGAGGTTGCGGAAGCCAATGGTCTTGCCGGAAACCTCGGTCCACGCAGCCAGGCGTTCCTCAATGGAGGCGATGGGTGTTAAGGATTCCGCGCCCAACTCCTCATCGATGGCGCGCCGGGAGAGGTTATCCACGATGATGACGTCATGGCCTTGGTCGGAGAGATAAAGGGAAGCGGGCCACCCACAGAAGCCGTCTCCGCCGAGAATCGCTACCTTCATTACTTATCTCTCCACATCACTGTCGGGGGCACGAGCTACGGCGCCGCCGACGATGGGGAAACCCCGTCGCGGCGGCAAGCACTTTTCAATACCTTACCGTTGACGGCCCTCACATGAGGGCCCTTAACGGTAAACAGTGAGTGAATGTTTCCTCGGGCTGCACCACTAGAGCAAAGCATGGTGCAGGGCGCAGGAGGCTCGGTGTCCAGAGTAAGTTCTGCAAACGCGCCCTGTACACTGGCCCGCATGCTTGAAGCCGTGCTCAATGCCTTTGCCGATTCCGTCAACGCCCTACTGATCGGAATCCTGGTGGCTATCGGCATCATGCTTCCGCGGGGGAGCTACCGCAAGATCGCGGCCCTCGTCATCGTCGGCGATTGGTTCGGTGTGCTCACCGCAGCCGCCGTGGTGATGTTCGTATTCGTCGGTATCCAGGACAAGGTTGCCGCGGCCTTGGAATCGCCTCTGCTGGGGTGGGGGCTGGTAGTCATTGGCCTTGCTCTGGGACTTCTAGCCTGGCGCTCCCAGGGCGAACCCAACGATATGGTGCAGAAACTGCTCGGCCCGCTGCGCACTCCTTCGGCTAAGACCGTTGTGGTGGGCTATGCCATGGGCGTTATCCAGTCCTTGACCTCCGTGCCCTTTTTCTATGGCCTGATGCACCTAGCGGCCGGGGACTTTAGCAATACCGTTAAGTATGGTGGCCTCTTTTTCTACGCCACGTTTGCGCTCTCGCTGCCGACGGTGTGCGGATTATTCATCGCCCTTGTGCGGGCGAAGCCACAGTCCTGGGCCGGACGCGCCTTTGCGTGGGCCCGGGAGAACTCCACCACCGTGGCATTGTGGAGCGGCTACGGCGTGGCCGCTTTCCTGGTGGTCATGGGCATCTTCGCTCTGCTTTAGGGGCTTGCCTTCAAGGCGACTCGGCAGCTGTCCTAGCTTCGCGGTGGTGGAACTGCCCTAGTTGCCAAAATTCTGGCCAGATCGTGCGGCAGGCTCGGGAGTTTTGGCAACAACGGCAGTTGCGACTGCTAGTCGTAGAGGACGGCGTCGAGAGGGAGGGCGTCGCCAAGCAGCGCCTGATTTTTTGAAATTTCGACGTAGCGCGCGGCGTGCGGTATGAAGGCGGCGGATTCCTCAGGGCTCAGCTCGCGCCGCACCTTGGCTGGAACCCCGGCGGCTAGTGTGCCGGCGGGAATGTCCTGGCCTTCGAGCACCACCGCGCCGGCGGCGATGAGAGAGCCAGGGCCCACCGTGGAGCCCGAAAGCAGAGTGGCTTTCATCCCGACGAGCGTGCCCGCGCCCACCCGCGTGCCGTGGAGCATGGCCATGTGGCCCACGGTGACATCATCCTTCAGCACACACGGCTCGGTGGATTCAACGTGGATGACGCAGTTGTCCTGGATATTGACGCGGGCGCCTAGACGGATGGAACCAACGTCCCCGCGCAGCACGGAGCCATAAAACACGGAGGAGTCAGGGCCGATGGTGACGTCACCGATGATGGTGGCATTCGGGGCGATCCAGGCGCTGCGGTGGATGCGGGGAGTGCGTCCTTGGAAGGGAAGGATGAGCATGGCAGGCTAGCTTTCTTCAGGGGTGGTTTCGATGGAGACCGCAAGCGACTCGGAGACTTCATAATCGCCGGGCGTGGCGCTGATCTGGGCCAGCATGTCCCGTTCCGCAGGGGATAGCGGGATGGCCCAGCCCCGCTTGGGATCATGGACCGGACGCTGTGCCTTCGTCGTGGGGGAAAGATGCACCGTGGTCTTAGAGCCACTTAAGCGCGCGGGCTCGCCGGAGCGCGCCACCTCACTGAGTACCTGTGCGCCGGCTGGGGAGGTAACCAGGATGATGAGGCCGCCGGCCGTGTGGACGGACAGGTGGTCTACGGAGACCTCGACGGCGTGGGGATCCGGGGAGGCCAAGCGGACGGTGGGGGAGCCGCCGAGCTTATCGACGATATCCTTTACCGCGGAAAACAAACTCATGGCGCGATCCTAGCGCGGGGGTACCATCGTGCAGTGTGATTGACGCGAAAGATACAGCACTCGTCATTGAAGGCGGCGGTATGCGCAATTCCTATACCGCCGCGTGCATCGTCAAACTCCTAAAGGAGGAGGTGGAATTCGGCTGGGTCGGAGGCGTGTCCGCGGGCTCCTCGCACACCGTGAACTTCCTTTCCCGCGATGTGGTTCGCTCCGAGGAATCCTTCGTGGACTTTGCCAAGAACCCCAGCTTCGGCGGCCTGGGCTCACTGTTGCGCGGTAGCGGCTACTTCAATGCGGAGTTCATCTACGAGAAGGCTGCGGACCAGGACATGCCCTTTGACTGGGAAGCCTTTGACGCTAACCCGGCGCAGGTGTGCATTTCCGCCGCGCGCGCAGATACGGGGGAGAGCGTGTATTGGGGGCGTGAAGACATCAAGACGCAGGAAGACCTGATGGTGCGTGTGCGCGCCTCCTCGACGCTGCCGTTGATCATGCCGATGCGCGTCATCGACGGTGCGCCGTATGTCGACGGCGCCATGGGGGAATCCGGCGGCATCCTCATCGAGCAGGCGGAGAAGGCCGGGTTTGAGAAGTTCCTGTTCCTGGGGTCGAAACCGCGTGGCTACGTGCGGCCTGAGGTGGGGCGGCCGGCGGCGCTGCGACGAATCTTCCGAAAGTACCCTGCCGTGGCGGAGGCGATGATTGCCCGGCCGGCCCGGTACAACGCCTCCAAGGACCGGCTTCTGGAGCTGGAAAAGGAGGGGCGCGCACAGCTTTTCTTCCCGGAGGATATGCAGGTGGCATCGACTGAGCGTTCTGTGACAAAGCTGCGCTCCAACTATGAGGCTGGGCGCGCGCAGACCTATGCCGAATGGCCGGCGTGGAAGGAATTCCTCAGCAGCTAGTGAGCTCAGCGGGGTCGTGCGCGACTCACTTTTGCCAACACGGTGTGAGTCGCGCCTCCTCTGGGGAGGAGAAGCGGACCCATGCATGGAGTTTTCTGAGTGTTTTCTTACAATGATTTCCCGTGTTGGCACTATTTGATGGAAATATTTGGCTGAGCATTTTCTTTATTGCTTTGCTCGGCACGTTATTTGGCATGATCCCCTTCGGCCCGCTGCGCTTTGGCGCAGCCGGCACCTTGTTCGTGGGCTTGGCCATCGGCGCCTTTATCGATCTCGACGGCACGATTTTAAGCAGCTTGCAGGAGATGGGCCTTGGCCTCTTCATCTATATGCAGGGCTTGTCTGCCGGCGAGCGCTTCTTCAAAGGCTTCTCTGAGCAGCTCAAGCACATGATTACTGCCGCAATAGCGGTGGTGGGTGCTGCCGCCGTGGCGCTTCTCGCGGGCGGCTGGTTGGGACTGTCGCCCTTGCTCTCCGTGGGCGTGTTCTCCGGTGCGACGACCTCGACGGCATCGCTGGCCGTGGCGCAACAGCAAACGGGCGAGGAACTGCCGGCCGTGGGCTACTCCTTGGGCTATCCGGTAGGCGTGGCCGTCGCTATCCTCCTTGTAGCTTTTCTGCTCAAGCAGTCCTGGCCGGCCACTAAGGATAAGGACAATTCTGCGGAGGAGGTCTTTCGCTCCCGGACTATTCGGGTAACCAAGGACATCACCTACGAGGAGCTGGTGGAGCGATTCGAGGATCAGTTCGTTATTGCCACGATTCGCCGTGGCAATACCCGAACCGTGGCCGGGGACCATCCGGAGATTCGCAAGGGTGACATCCTGCGCGTACTCGTGACGAAGGCGAAAAGGCACGAGCTTACCGCTGCTCTAGGCAAGCGCCAGCCTCAGGTGCCCTTCGTGGACAAGCGTTTGGTCATTGAAACCGTGGTGGTGTCGAACTCCGATATTGCTGGTCGAACCGTGGAGGACCTCAACCTCTTCAAGCGCTATGGTGGCCGCATTGTCCACGTGCAACGCGGCGATGAAGAGTTCCTGGCCAGCTTCGATACGCACCTCGATGCCGGTGACCGGGTGACGGTGATTGTGGATCAAGACCGCCTGGGCGATATTCGTGATTACTTCGGTGACTCGGTTCAGGGGTATTCCCAGCTGAACTGGGTTGCTGTCGGTGGTGGTCTGTTCCTGGGCTACCTCATCGCGCTCATTGTGGTTCCACTACCGGGTGGCACGTCCTTCGAGCTTGGCTTTGCGCTGGGCCCATTGATTACCGGACTTGTTCTCGGAGCTCTGCACCGCACGCGCCGCGTGCCCTGGAAGGTTCCGGCTTCTATCAATCTGGCTCTTCAGCAGTGGGGCCTGGTTATCTTCTTGGCTTCGGTGGGCTTGGCCTCAAGTGAAGCTTTCCAGTCCACGGCATTCTCCTGGATGGGCCTGAAATGCATGGCTCTCGCCGCTATTATTAGCGTGGTTGTCGTCGTCCTCTTCGCTGTGGCTAACAGGTTCCTCGGCCAGTCAGAAACCCGCACCGCGGGCGGCGTTTCCGGCATCTTTGGCCAGCCTGCCGTGGTCGACTACGCCACAGGAATCAGCACGGATTCCCGCATTATGACTGGCTACGCGGCCACCATTGTGGTGGCGCAGATAGTCAAAATCGTGGTCATTCCGCTGATGCTCACGGTCTAATCTGCCACGAGCGTTTCGATGGTCAGCTCCGGGTGCTCCTTCTCAATGAAGGCCAGCTTCCATTTATCACCAAAGAGCGCGATGAGCTCGCCGTCGGTGCGGGTAAAGATTTCTACGCCGCGCTGGCGGCCCAGTTCGGGCGCGGATTCGGCGTCGGTACGGCGGGCCACCGAGTAGGGGATGGGCTCGGTGATGGTCTCCACGTTGTACTCGACCTCCATGCGAGCCTGCATGACCTCGAACTGCATGGGGCCCACCGCAGCCATGACCGGGGCGGCATCGCCACGCGTATCGTTGCGCAGAATCTGGACCACGCCTTCCGCAGCCAGTTGGTCCAAGCCCTTGCGGAATGCTTTGTAGTCACCCAAAGACTTCGCGCGCAGGATGCGGAATGCCTCAGGCGCGAACTGCGGCATGGGTTTAAACTGCACCTTCTTGCCCGTGTAAATCGTGTCACCAGGTGCCAGGGAACCGGCATTGACCAAGCCCACAATGTCACCCGGGTACGCCGTGTCCACGGTGTCGCGCGTGCGGCCAAAGACCGTAAGCGCGTACTTAGTGGAGAAGCTGCGGCCGGACTGCGCGTGGTTGACCTGCATGCCGCGCTCAAACTCGCCGGAGACCACGCGCATAAAGGCCAAGTTATCGCGGTGCTTGCGGTCCATGCCCGCCTGCACCTTGAAGATGACGCCCGCGAAGTCATCGGTGACCTCACGTACCTCGTCGATGGCGGAGGTAGCGGTCTCGATGGCCTGAGGATCTGACTCGCGCGAGCGCGGAGCCGGGGCGATGGCGCACAGCGTATCCAGGATCTGGTGCACGCCGAAGTTCAGCATCGCGGAGGCGAAGATGAGCGGGGAGGTAACACACTGCTCGAAGAGCTCCTGGTCGTGCAGGGCGCCATCGGCTGCCAGCAGCTCTGCTTCCTCCACGGCCGTCTCCCAGGCGTCCTCTTCCTTCGCGGCTGCATCCTCGGGCGCGTAGTGCTCCTCCGGGGCGATAGTGGAACCACCGGCGGTGCGCAGGAAGTGCACGTACTCGTCGGCCTCGCCGTCATCGTTAATGTGGGCCAAGCCGCGGAAGTCGCCGGCAATACCCACCGGCCAGTACAGCGGGGTGGGCTGCAGCTGGATTTCGTTGACGATTTCGTCGACAAGCTCCAGCGGCTCCCGGCCCACGCGGTCCCACTTGTTGATCACCGTGATGATAGGCAGGCCGCGGGCCTTACACACGCGAAACAGCTTGAGGGTCTGGGGCTCGAGGCCCTTGGCGGCGTCGATAAGCATGACGGCAGCATCCACCGCCGTGAGCACGCGGTAGGTATCCTCCGAAAAGTCCGCGTGGCCCGGGGTGTCCACCAGGTTGATCATGTAGGGCTCGCCCTCGTGACCCTCGGGCGCGTACTCGAACTGCAGGGCCGAGGAGGCCACGGAAATGCCGCGTTCCTTCTCCATCTCCATCCAGTCAGAGACCGTGGACTTGCGGTTGCCCTTGCCGTGCACCGCGCCGGCTTCATTAATAACGTGCGCGTGAAGTGCCAGCGCCTCCGTCAGCGTGGACTTACCAGCATCCGGGTGGGCGATGACGGCGAATGTGCGGCGGCGGGAAGCTTCGGAGGCAATACTCATGCGGGCTAGTTTAGCCGCTGGCTGTTACCACTCCACATTGAGCTGGCGGCCCAAATCATCGAAGACGCGCCGCGCCACGGAGAGCTTCTTCGCAATCGGCCTCTGCAGGCCTGGCTTGCGCTTGTTGTTGTAATACTCGCCGGAATTGAAATGGATGCCCGGAGTGCCGCTGAGGAAATAAGCAAGGTTCTCGCCGCCCTTGTCCGCCTTGCCCAAGAAATGCTTTGCTGCAGTGGTCGAATACAGCTTGCTCGTCCTACTCGTTGAGTTCTGCCCGAAGCCAGTATTCAACACGCCCGGGTGGAAGGCCACGGAGGTCAGACCGTGCGAGTCGAGGTAGCGGGTCAGAAGAATATCGCCCAACTTGGCGTTGCCGTAAGCGCGCTCCGCGGTGAATTTTTCAAAGGTGTTTGGGTCACCGGGGTCGAAAGCGGAATACAGGACGTTGGCCAACGAGGCGGTCTGCACCACGGTGGCGTCGCTGGCCCGCAGGGTATCGCGCAATAAAGAGGTCAGAAGAAAAGGCGCCACAACGTTGATCTGCCACGTGCGCTCGAAGCCATCGGCGGTGGCGAAGGGGCCGTCGAACATGCCGCCGGCGTTATTGCCCAAGGCATCGATCTGCGGGTACTGGCTCAGCTCTTCCGCGAGGCGGCGAACCTGGCCCAAAGACTCGTAGTTGGCCACGTGAAAGGCCGCACCATTTTCTTCGGCTACGGCCTGCGTCTTTTCCGGATTCCGGCCCACGAGCACGAGCGAATCCTGCGGGCGGCGCTGGTGAAGAATGCGGGCAGCGGCCGCGCCCACCCCGCTCGAAGCACCGGTAATGACAATTGTTCGAGGGTCATGATTAGAAGGCAGGTTCTTGCTCGCGCGGCTCATACTTGGACAGTGTAGGACGTTGAGCGTGGTCGCGCCGGGGGTTTATTTAGCCCGGGAATGGATTTCCTGTTGGGCCTTACTGAGCCCCTCTGTCACGATGAGGCGGGCGGCCTCAGCAGCGGTGGCGATGGTGGAATCGAGGGCAGCGCTGGCGTCGACAGGCGCGAGCACCCAGTCCGGAATGGAACCACCCTTGGACGGGCGCCCGATGCCCACACGCACGCGCAGATAATCGCGCGTGCCCAAGCGCTCGCTCAGCGACTTCAGTCCGTTATGGCCATTCTCGTTGCCGCCCTTCTTAATGCGCACCTTGCCGGCGGGTAGGTCGAGCTCGTCGTGGATGACGATGATGTTCTCTGCCGCAACCCCCAGCTGCGCGGCCAAGGGTGCGATGGGATCACCGGAGAGATTCATGTACGTGTGTGAGCGCAGCGCCACGACCTTCGTGCCCCCGAGCTCGAGCTGTGCGGCGCTGAGCTGGTGACCGGTAACAGGCTCAAGCATGTCGCCGGAATCCGCGAGGAGGTCATCCACCGCCATGTATCCTACGTTGTGACGGGTAGCTGCGTATTTCGCGCCGGGATTGCCCAATCCCACGATGAGCCACTCGGCGCTAAGATCCGCTGGGTTTAGTCTGGGGGCGGCGGCCTTCTTTGCCTTCTTATTCGGCGCTTCATCGGCGCGGCTAAAGAGGCGGGTGAAAAAGTCACGGATGGCGGACACAACAACTCCCTTGATGGATTTTCTTTAGGCTGGGGGACCATGAGTCAACTTCTAGAGGCTATCACCTGTCCCGTCCTACCTGCCCCGATGGCCGGTGGGCCCACCACGCCTGAACTGGTTGCCGCCGCTGAGGCCGCCGGTTCCTTTGGGGCTCTGGGCCTGGGGAGCTCTTCGGTCGACGCCGCGCGAGAGGCTATCGCTGCGTGCGCCGGCACGCGCTTCGGCGTCAACCTCTTTTATCCGCAGAGGGAGCTGACAGAATCGGAGCTCGCAGCTGCACGGTCGCTTGCCGCCGAAGAGGACGCCGTGCTTGGCGACGTCCCCCTAAACTTCGGCTGGCAGGACAAGCTCGACGCCGCGCTAGATGGTGGGGCAGCGGTGCTGTGGTCGATGTTCGGGGTCTTTGAGGAGACGGACATAACGCGCATCCACGCCGCTGGGGCAGAGGCGTGGACGACTGTCACCACCCCTGAGGAAGCGCAGGCTGCGGCCGCCCGCGGCGTCGATGTGTTGTGCGTACAGGGCCCTGAGGCCGGCGGGCACCGCGGAGTGTGGGACCCGAGTGCGGAACCCGACCAGCGCCCGCTTAAAGAACTTGTTGCGGCGGTCCACCAGGTCACGGACCTCCCGCTCATCGCCGCGGGTGGCCTGCGCACCGCGGAGGATGTCGCCGAGGCCCTGACGTGGCCAGGGGTAAAGGCAGTCAGCTGTGGCTCCGCATTCTTGCTGTCCGAAGAAGCCGGAACGAGTGAGCACAACCGTGGCCTTCTGCGCCGCGGCGGGAAGACCGTGTCCACCCGTGCGTTCTCCGGGCGCTACGCCCGCGGGCTGGAGACTGCCTACACACGGGCACACCCGGACCTGCCTTTGGTCTACCCCTATCTCAACGCACTACTGAAGCCACGCCGTGCCCAGCTCGACGCAGACGTGGACTATTGCCTCGTGGGTGTCGAGGTGGAGAAAATCGGCGGGGGTAGTGTGGCGGAAATCCTCGCGCATCTACACCCAAACGGGCATGAATAGAGGTTAAGATTTACGGATGGACATAGTTTTACACCCTTTTTGACGAGTAAAGGATACAAAGTACGTGACTTCGAACGCGCACATTGGGCACGAGGATTGGAACGAGCGCCTGGAGCTGGCCCAAGAGATGATCCCGCTCATCCACCAGCTGCACCGCAATAACAACGTTGTCACCTCTATCTACGGCCGCCTGCTCATCGGTGTGACCGATATCGACATCATCAAGGCGCACCGCTACGCCCGCCGCATCGCTGAGCGTGAGCTTTCCACCGCAGAGACCCTGCCCATCCTCAAGGAACTGTGCTCGATGAACCTGGGCACCGCTTCCATCGACTTGGGTCGCCTGGCCACTGGCTTCCAGGAGTCCGGCTCCGATAACCTGCGCAACTACCTCGAGGAGACCCTCGTGGATCTCGTCGGCGCTGGTGTGGACAAGGAATCCACCGACGTCGTTCTTTACGGCTTCGGCCGCATCGGGCGCCTGCTGGCCCGCATCCTGATTGCCCGCGAAGCTGCCTATGGCGGCGTGCGCCTGCGCGCCATCGTCGTGCGCAAGAAGGGTGACATTGACATCTTCAAGCGCGCCTCCCTCCTTCGCCGTGACTCCGTCCACGGTGCCTTCAACGGCACCATCGCCGTCGACGAGGAGAACGACGTCATCTGGGCCAACGGCACCAAGATCCAGATGATCTACGCCAACAACCCCGCGGAGATCGACTACACCCAGTACGGCATCGACAACGCCATCGTCGTGGACAACACCGGTGTCTGGCGCGACCGCGAGGGCCTGTCCCAGCACCTGCAGTCCAAGGGGGTGGCTCGCGTGCTGCTGACCGCTCCGGGCAAGGGCGACCTGAAGAACATCGTCTACGGCATCAACCACGGCGATATCGAGGACTCCGACCAGATCCTCTCCGCCGCATCCTGCACCACCAACGGCATCACCCCGGTGCTCAAGGTCATCAACGACCGCTACGGCGTGGTCCACGGCCACGTGGAGACCGCACACTCCTTCACCAATGACCAGAACCTCATCGATAACTTCCACAAGGGTGATCGCCGCGGCCGCGCAGCCGGCCTGAACATGGTGCTCACGGAAACCGGTGCAGCCAAGGCCGTGTCCAAGGCTCTGCCGGAGTTTGAGGGCAAGCTCACCGGCAACGCCATCCGCGTTCCCACCCCGGACGTGTCCATGGCTGTGCTCAACCTCGAGCTGGAGAAGGAAGCTGACCGCGACGAGGTCAACGACTTCCTGCGCAACGTCTCCCTGCACTCCGACCTGCGCCAGCAGATCTCTTACATCGCCTCCCCGGAGGTTGTGTCCTCCGACTTCGTGGGCTCCACCCACGCTGGTGTGGTCGATGGCCTCGCCACCATCTCCTCCGGCAAGCACCTCGTGCTCTACGTGTGGTACGACAACGAGTTCGGTTACTCCAACCAGGTCATCCGCATCGTCGAGGAAATCGCCGGCGCTCGCCCGGTGGTCTACCCGAAGCGCGTTGATGTTTCTGAGCTCTAAACGCTAAAACACTGCTACCGCCCGTGCTGCATGGCGCGGGCGGTAGTGCTGTTTTAGGGTCCTGCTCGGCTTGCGACCTAGCATTGCCAGGATGCTTCACGCCCACAACTGCCCGATCTGCCAAAAGTAGGGGCCGAGATCGAAAAATCTAGACTGTTTTCGTCAGATTGGTCAGTTTTAGCGGGAAGACAGCGCTCGAGTATGGAGTAAATGTCGTGCGCGCAATGTCGCGGCCACCCCGAGCACTGCGGCCAACACCACAGCGACGGCATAGCGCAAAGGTGAGTGCGCAACCAAAGGCCAGGCGGGGAAGGCGAGTACCCACAGACCGGTATCAGCCAAGACATCGCCGCCCAAGGTGACGGAGACAATCGTCCCTACGATTGTGAGAGCGATAGCGCTCACAGTGCCGAAGCGAATCACCAGAATGAGTGATACAGCTGCGATGACATAGCCCACCCCAACCGCAAGGGGCAAAGCGGAAAACTGTGCAGCGCCATCACCACCTGCGAGCGCACTGGCCAGGTATGCGGCAGCGCATACCGCCAGGATGACACACAGGAACCAGAGGAGAATCCCGGATGTGCCGAACCGTGTTTCCATATGGACCAACGGCCATGAATCAGCTACACGGGGCCAAACGAGGACCGGCAAGATACCTGCGCCGACCGGAAGCAGAAAGTAGTGAAAGAAACCTTCGACGTAGTTAGCGGGATATTGCAGGGCGACAAAGCCTAGCGCCAGAATGCTGAGCATCAAGCAAGAGAACACCGCTGGGCTAAAAGCTGCACGGTGGAGTCCTAGCAACGTGGACCACAGCGAGGACTGTGCCGCCGCACGGGGGTGGCTCGTTGGCTGCCATACTTGGGCTTCTTCCATGGTGGTATTAGCAACGTCGGCATCAGTCTGGGCCGTTGTGGAACGCGCGAAACGGTGTCGCAGCGAGAACATTGGCCGGTATCGTCGCGGCGTGTAGACTGCGGCTAATGCTCCGAGAACGGCGAGGATGACGCACAATATGAAAGCCGGTAGTGGACTGCTGGTGAGAAGTGGGTCTTGTGGTTCAAGAGGCACCGAGTTCTGGTGAATACGCAATGCGCGCAGAAGCAATCGTTGCGGCCATGCTGGGGGAAAGGCCCACCACCTGCCTGATTCGACAGTGCACGGAAGGATGCTGATTATTTGCCATAGGGCCGCGGCTACCAGCGTTAAGCCGAAGCCCAGTCGGCGGGCACAGGCAGCGGAAAGCCCGGCAATGCCAAGCGCGCCAAGGAAGGAGTAGAGCCCAGCTACGAGGATAAGTTCATGATTCTCCCGCCCCTGGGCAGCGACAACGAACCAAGAAACACCAAAGTTCAGAATATGGAAGACCGCAAGGCTGACAATGACAACGATAAAGCGGGCAGCATTCTCGAGACGCGGGTTGAGGTTTCTCCATTGCGTTCCGCCGCTGCGAGTGATGGTCTCGCGGCGTTCTGGAATGGCAGCGAACAGCCCAGTAAGAGGGGAATACATGCCGGTAACAAACAAGGATTGCCAAGCCAAGACGCCCGTGGCATCAGTGCGTGCTGAGGCCATTGAGGAGAAAATGATTGTCATGATGACCAGCGGTAGCGCCAGCAAAGGCAACCACTGTAAGGCGCTTCCACAGCTGCGCAGTAGTTCTGCTGAAAGGTAACTCGGGCGAGGGGCAGTAGTGTGCTTAGGCACGTGACTCTCCTTCCCGGTTGGTAGGCGCTTGGGAGGGGTGGCTCGGTGAGGTAAGTCGGAAGAATTCTTCCTCCAACTGACCACGTGGAGCTAGCTCCTGCAAGGAACCGGAATAGCGAATCGTGCCCTCGGCCAAGACGGTGATGTCATGGGCAAGGTGCAGTACCTCTCCAAGCTGGTGGGAGCTGACGATAACGGTGTGCCCAGCCGCGGCTAGTTGTTGTAGTAGCTCTCGCAATTCCATGATTCCTTGGGGATCGAGGCCATTCTGGGGCTCATCAAGAACAAGAACCTCTGGATCGCCGAGGAGAGCTTGCGCTAACGCTAGGCGGGCCTTCATACCAGTGGAAAAGGATTTCGCCTTCTTGGAGCCAACGCCGCTGAGCCCAGCGATGGAGAGAACCCGGTCAATCTCAGAGTCGGGAAGCCCCAGAAGTCGAGCGTGAACGCGAAGATTCGCCGCGGCAGACAGATGACCATAAAAGGCTGGCCCGTTCACTGAGGCACCAATGCGGCGAAGCACATTGCGGTTCCAAGGTTGGCCCGCCACGCTGATGGAGCCCGAGTCAGGAGGCAGGAGGCCTAAGAGGATGGAGAAGATTGTCGATTTTCCTGCCCCGTTGCGCCCGAGGAGCGCATGCACGCGGCCAGGGGAGATGTGGAAGGAAACATTATCGAGGACTCGTTGCCGACCAAAAGACTTCGAGATGTGCTCAAAAGAGATATCGCAATTCATAAAATGCAGTATCGCCGGGGCTCATCATAAAGGAATCCGCCTGCATGATGGTCTTCAGTGAGCAGACCTCCTACCGTGGTAGGAGCTTAGGCAACCCCAGCACGCTGCGCTAAGAGAACGAGGGCCACTCGGTCACGTGCGGCGAGTTTAGACATGAGCGCGGAGACGTGAGTTTTCACCGTGGTTTCTGCGATGACCATGTCGGCGGCTATCTCCGCATTTGTAGCACCACGCGCGATGAGCGAAAGCACTTCCATCTCGCGGCGCGTTACAAGACTGAGTCCTTGGCGTTCCTGGGCGCTGAGGTTTTCGCGCGTCAGCGCCGAGCGATAAGCCTCCAGCACTGGGCCGGTTACCTCGGCGGCCAGCACCGATTCTCCTTGCGCCACGTTGCGAACGGCGGTCACAAGAACCTCTGGGTCGGCATCCTTCAGCAGGAAGCCGTGGGCGCCAGCGGAGATGGACCGCGCCACGAGCTCTTCATCATTGAATGTGGTGAGCATGATGATGCGGCACTCGGGCTTGCGCTCGAGTATGGCTTGCGCCGCTGCAATGCCGTCCATGCCAGGCATGCGAATGTCGAGGATAGCCACATCAATGTGGTGGCTTATTGCTGCTGCCACGGCATCCGCCCCCGTGGCCGCGGTGGCCACGACCTCGATGTCTTCTTGCGCAGTGAGGATGGTAGACAGTGCTGAGAGCAGCATTGCTTGATCATCGGCCAACAAGACGCGGATTCTAGAGCTGCTGGGTTGCATCCATTGTCTCCTTCATCGGTATCTGTGCGTGCAAGGAAAAGGAATGAGCATCGCCGGAATAGTCGAGGCGACCGCCAAGCGAACGAGCTCGTTCCGCCACTCCGACTAAGCCCACGCCGCTGCCCGCGACGTTGCTTGGCGTGGGATGAGGATTGGTGGAGATGAGGGTGAGCGCGGCGGCGTCATCAAGTACAAGCTCAACCACGACATGCGTGCCGACGCCCTGATGGCGCAGAGCATTCGTCAAGCCCTCCGTGGTAATGCGCACCAATGCCATCTGCACCAACGACGGCACGGCGTATTCAGCTGGGAGGTTTGCGTCGACTTTCAGCCCGGCAGCGCGGAAGCCTTCGAGGATTCCTTCGATGTGCTCAAGTTGTTGAGCAGGCTCTAGAGCCGTGGGGCCGGGTGAGCGCAAGGCAGCGACGATTCCGCGAACCTCGCCCAAGGCGGTATCCGCATTATCGCGGATCGAAAGAAGTGCTTCTTCAGCCGCGCCGGAGTCCGTATTCGCTGCAACGATGCCTGCATTAGCCTGAACCTTAATCAGGGTGAGGGAATGGGCAAGGACATCGTGCAGTTCCCGTGCAATGAGGAGGCGTTCTTCTTCTTGTGCCTGGTGGAAGCGCTCGCGGGCTAGTATCTCCCGTTGGCGATCACGGTCAAAATACCGGGCAGCGATGAAATACGTGCTGCCCAGCACTGCCCAATGGGCCACCACCATGGCAAGGAAGGGTGTGTCTACCTCATAGCGCAGAAGGTAAGTCTCAGTGTCGATGCGCCACATGAAGGGGGAGATAAAGGTACCGAGTGCGGTGATGAGGAGGACCACCCGCGGAACCAGCCTCTGGGTGATGTACCGCGAGGTGGTGTACACGGCCATGGGGGGCGGTCAGCGCCCACGGGGTGAGGCCGCTATTGGTGGGGAGCTGGTTCATCCATATGACAGCCCAGGCCAGGAGCAGAACTAGGAATCCTGTTGCGCTCACGATTGGCCTCGAGCGCCACACGAGGAAGAACGGTATGAACAGCAGCGACAAGAGAGCCTCGAGTACTTCCACCGTTCCGGAAGAGGAAAACGCCAAGGCACAATAAAAGGCCGCTACGAGCCCCGCGACTCCTGCGAGTAGCGCGTCCCCCAAATGCACCGAGGACAGGAAGGTACGCGCGGTGCGGGAAGAGCTCATAGACGGCCATGGTAGTACATGCCGAAAGTACTACTTCTTTTTCTTGTCCTTCTTGCCCTTCTTTTTCTTTCCCTGCTTCTTGCCGGAGCCGTTGCCGTTGACCTTGTCGCGCTCCAAATCGGCTGCGACATCTGGTACGTAGGCAAATTCATTGCGCGGCGGGCGTACGTATTCGGCCTCGAGCTCGGGGCGATCTGGGATCTCAGGAACATCCTGCTCTACGTGCTGGTACGGAACCATCTTGAGGATGTGGTTGATCACGTTGATGCGCGAGCGCTTCTTGTCCTCGGATTCCACGGTGTACCACGGGGAGGACGGGGTATCGGTGTGGACGAACATTTCATCCTTGGCACGCGAGTAGTCTTCCCAACGGGTAATGGACTGCAAGTCCATGGGGGAGAGCTTCCAGCGGCGCAGCGGATCGTTGCGGCGGGACTTAAAGCGTGCGAGCTGCTCCTCATCAGAAACGGAGAACCAGTACTTAAGAAGGATGACGCCATCCTCGATGAGCATGTGCTCCAGCAGCGGAGCCTGGTGAAGGAAGCGCACGTATTCTTGCTGGGAACAGAAGCCCATGACACGCTCCACGCCGGCGCGGTTGTACCAGGAACGGTCGAAGATGACGATCTCGCCGGCGGTGGGCAGCTTCTCAATGTAGCGCTGGAAATACCACTGGCCCGCCTCACGGTCGGTGGGCTTCGGCAGCGCCTCGATGCGGCAGGTACGCGGGTTCAGGTATTGCGTAATGCGTTTGATGGCGGAACCCTTGCCGGCGGCGTCGCGGCCTTCCATGATGATGACCACGCGGGCGCCGGTCTCAACGACCCACTGCTGCATCTCGACGAGCTCTGCTTGGAGGCGCTTGAGCTCGTCCTCATAGGCTTGCTTGTCTAGCTTCGGCGGCTTGGTGGCAGACTTCTTAGACTGTGAACTCATACCTCTAAATTTACCGCTTAGCTGGGAGAATACCTAACCGCGGGGGCTAGGGAAGTAGGGCGAATTGGCAGGTGTTTAGTCAACCTCGTGTTCCGTAACCGCGCCGCTGGCGGCGTCGACGTCGAGTTCATGTTCCTGGCCATTCGCCTTGAATTCAATCTCCCAGTGCGGGCCCTTGCCGTCATCACCATCGTCGTAGTCGACTTCCTTCTCCGTGACGGCCTGGGCATCAACGCCGGCATGGGCTAAAGCTTTCTCGAATGCGTCATCGCCGGTGAGCTTCCCGGAATTCTCTGCATTTCCGGCGTCCGCGGCAGCAGCCGTGTCTGCAGGCTGCTGCGCGTCGTCATCGCGGTCATCGTCGTCATCAACATCGCCCTGGTCCGCGCCAGTCGCAACGGCTGTTTCCGTCACGGTTTCCACAGTCGCGGGAGTCGGCGTCGGGGCGGGATCGGCCTCTTTATCTGAAGAGCACGCAACCAGCGCGGTGCTGGCGCATAGTGCGAGGCCGGCGGCGGTGAAGCGGGAGCTAAGAGTCATTGAGGCTCATCCTTCTTGGTCGGTCGGGCACGTGTGGTGCCCCACCCTAACGAAGCCTGTCAGTTTTCGCTGAAGATCCTGGATACGGCGGAATGTTAACGACCGTGACAGGTACAGCCTTCGCCGCAGCCCCCGGCAGCGGGAGGTTCGCCGAAGCGCGTGGTGTTCTCAATCGCGCCGAGCCCTTCGATACTGATGCGGGTGCGGGAGCCGTCGCCAAGCAGTGCTTCCTCGCCGCGCGCGAAGCCCACGCCTTCCGGGGTTCCGGTGGCAATAACATCGCCTGGATTCAGAGGGTAGAGGGAGGAACAGAAGGCGATGAGCTCGGCCACGGAGAAGATGAGGTCATCGGTGTTATCGTCCTGGCGGACTTCACCATCGACGGTCGTGACTAGCCGCGCGGCCTTGCCCGGGGCCCATTCATCAGTCGTGGTCAACCATGGTCCGAAACCAGCGGTGCGGTAGAAGGATTTGCCGGCGTGGAACTGCGTGGTGGCGCGCTGATAATCCCGCAGAGTGTAATCGTTCATAATGGCATAGCCGGCCACGTAATCCAGCGCATCTTTCGCACTCACCCGGTGCGCGCGGCGGCCCATGACTACGGCGAGCTCTCCTTCATAGTCCAGCTTCTTCGTGGCATAGTCCGGCACATAGACATCGTCGAAGGGCCCGGTCAGAGCCTCCGGGAACTTGATGAAGAGCGTGGGCTGTGTAGGCAGCTCGCGGCCCATCTCACGGGCATGCTTGGCGTAGTTGACGCCAACACAGATGATCTTTCCTGGGTTCGGGATGACGGGGGCGAGGTCGGCGTCGTCGAAAACCACGGGCTCACCGGAGAGCTGCGCAGCTTTGTGCCAATCGGGGCTGGCGAGCAGTTCTCCTACGTCCTCATAATCCAGCTCGGTGCCCACGTTGGGGCCGTCAATACGGATAGCGCAGGTGCCAAAACTGGTGCGGAGGGTAGCGAGTTTCATGGCAGTTAGTCTAGCGCGCGAAGAATCTCATCGACCGCGTCGGCGCACATGATGGGGACCTCCTGCGCCTCCTGCTTGTTCCATGTTTTAAGCACAAATGCGGCTGGGTCCATGCGCCCGGGCGGGCGGCCGATGCCGACTGAAAGGCGCTGGTAGTCCTTGGTGCCCAGAGATTTCGTGGTGGAGCGCAGGCCATTGTGGCCGTGATCCCCGCCGCCTAAGCGCCGCTTGATGGTGGCGAAATCAAGCTCAAGTTCATCGTGCACCACGATGATGTGATCAGCGGGTACAGAGAAATATTGAGCGAGCGCCTTGATAGGTCCGCCGGACAAGTTCATGAAGCAACGCGGCTTGGCGACGATCACCTTGTTGTCCCCGCGCCGCGCTTCGGCGACATCCGTGTTCGTCTTCTTATGAACGGAAAAGGAAGCGAACAGCTCGTGGGCTAGTTCATCAGCCACGTCAAAGCCGATGTTGTGGCGGGTACCGGTGTACTTCGGGCCGGGGTTTCCTAGACCAACGACGAGAAAGGGAGAAGAAGTCACGCTGCCCATTCTAAACAGCGTAGGGGCGAAAAGCGGCGAACCGCGCCCGCCTCCCCGAAAGCAGGGAAACGGACGCGGTGCACTAGATAGGGGAGGGGAGGGGAGGTTTACTCCTCGTCCTTCTTCTCCTCGGAAGCGGACTCGTCGGCGGACTCGGCGCCAGCCTCAGCTCCACCTTCCTCAGCAGCCTCAGCGGCAGCCTCGACGTCCTCATCAACCTCCGGCTCGGAGATGGAGACGATGACGGTGTCTTCCTCGGCAGCAAGGGTGGTGCCCTCCGGCAGGGAAACCTCGCCGGCGGTGACCACGGTGCCGTCCTCGAGGCCCTCGATGGACACGACGATCTCTTCCGGAATGTTGAGTACGTCTGCCTCGACGAGGAGGACGTCGGCATCCTGGATGGACATGAGGCCCGGAGCCGGCTCGCCCTCGAGGACAACCGGAACCTCGACCTCAACCTTCTCGCCACGCTTAATGGAGAGCAGGTCGATGTGGTCGATGTTGAAGGTCAGGACGTTCTGGTCGATGTGCTTGACCATGACGAGGTGCTGCTCGCCCTCGAGCTCCAGCTCGAACACGGCGTTGACACCGTGGTTGCGGACCAGTGCGGTCATTTCTAGGCGGTCAACGGCGAAGTGCAGAACGTCGACGGCGTGGCCGTAGACAACGCCCGGGATCTTGCCTGCAGCGCGCAGACGGCGAGCGAAGCCCTTGCCGAACTCAGAACGGACCTCAGCCTTAAGTACGGGGCGCTCAGAAGCCATAAGTAAATCTCCTTAAAGTATCGTTGTGCGGCAAGGGCTGTTGTAGGACCGTGTAGATACGACAAAAGCCTGCCGATGGACGTCTTGGACGAGTCATCGCAGGCTTAATACAAGATTCACTGCTTAACTTGTGCTATCGCGTCGATAACGGATTTCTCCCTCGCCGAGACGCACAAAATTTTAGCAGCAGCGTTGTCGCAGAACCAAATCTAGTGAGTCTCAAACAGCGTGGTCACAGAACCGTTCTCGAAAATCTCGTGGATGGTGCGGGCCAGCAGCGGGGCGATGGACAGTACCGTGAGGTTGTCCCAGCCCTCGGTGGACTGCGGCAGGGTATCGGTCGTGATGACCTCGACAGCACCGCACTCGGACAGGCGCTCGCGGGCCGGGTCGGAGAAGACACCGTGGGTACACGCAATAACCACGGACTTGGCGCCGGCTTCTTTGAGCACGCGGACAGCGCCCGCGATGGTGCCGCCGGTATCAATCATGTCATCGAGCAGGATGCAGTCCTTGCCCTCGACGTCACCGACGACGCGGTTGGACACCGTCTTGTTGGCCTCGGTAGTGGAGCGGGTCTTGTGAACGAAGGAGAGTGGGGCGTCGCCAAGCTCGTGCGCCCACTTCTCCGCCACCTTCACGCGGCCAGCATCGGGGGAGACCACAGCGAGGTTGTCCAGCGGGTACTTGGACTTGATGTAGTCCACCAAGATCGGCATCGCGTGCATGTGGTCGACCGGGCCATCGAAGAAGCCCTGAATCTGGTCGGTGTGCAGGTCCACGGACACGATGCGGTCGGCGCCGGCAGCGGCCAGCAGGTCTGCCACCAGGCGGGCAGAAATAGGCTCGCGTCCCAGGTGCTTCTTGTCCTGGCGTGCGTATGGGTAGAAGGGCAGGATGGCGGTAATACGCTTAGCGGAGCCGCGCTTGAGCGCATCAATCATGATGAGCTGCTCCACCAGCCACTTGTTGAGCGGCTGGGTGTGGGACTGCATCACGAAGCAGTCGGCACCACGGACGGACTCCTCGAAGCGAATGAAGATCTCACCGTTGGCGAAATCGCGCGCGGTGGTTGGAACCAGATCGGTCTTGAGCTCCTTGGCCACAGCCTCAGCCAACGCTGGGTGAGCGCGCCCAGTGAAGAGCATCATGTTCTTGCTGCTGCCGGTAACCTTGCCAGTCATAGGTAGATATCCCTTTACTTGTTGTTAGTTAGTGGTCTATTCGTCAGCCTCGGCGTCCTGTGCCTTGCCGGCGGCTTCTGCTGCCGGCGTGCCCGGACGCTTCTTTTGCACCCAACCTTCGATGTTGCGCTGCTTGCCGCCGGAGACCGCGAGCGCTCCCGCAGGAACGTCGTCCTTAATCACTGTACCCGCACCGGAGTAAGCGCCATCACCGACGGTGACGGGGGCGATGAACATGGTGTCCGATCCGGTGCGCACGTGGCTGCCGATGGTGGTGTGGTGCTTGTTGACGCCGTCGTAGTTGACGAAGACGGAGGAAGCACCAATGTTGGAATAATCGCCCACGGTGGCGTCACCGATATACGTCAGGTGAGGCACCTTGGTGCCGCGGCCGATCTGTGCCTTCTTTGCCTCGACGAAGCCGCCCAGCTTGCCCTCTTCACCCACGATGACGCCGGGGCGGATGTAGGTAAACGGGCCAATCTGCGCGTTGCCGCCAATGACGGAGTCGAAGCCGTGCGTGCGCACCACATGTGCGCCTTCACCAACCTGCATGTTGGTCAGCGTGGTGTCGGGGCCGATTTCGGCGCCATCGGCGATAGTCGTGGCACCCCACAGCTGGGTGTTGGGGTGAATGGTGACGTCCTGGCCAATGGTCACGTTGACGCCGATCCAGGTGGTGTCGGGGTCAACGATGGTGGCGCCGCCGCGCATGGCTTCCTCAACCACGCGGCGGTTGAGCAGGCGACCGGCCGCGGCCAATTGCACGCGGTCGTTGACGCCGGAGAGCTCCTCCGGATCGGCAGCGACGTGCGCGCCGACGCGGTGGCCGTCTTCGCGGGCGATCTCCAGCACATCGGTGATGTAGAGCTCGCCCTGGGCGTTATCGGAGTTGAGCTTCGTCAAAGCGTCGCGAAGCACGGCACCGTCGAACGCAAAGACGCCGGAGTTGACCTCGCGCACCTTTCGTTGTTCCTCAGAGGCGTCCTTCTGCTCCACGATGGCGGTGACGGATCCATCCTCGGCGCGCAGCACGCGGCCGTAACCGGTGGGATCCTCCAGCGTCATGGACAGAACTGTTACGGCATTGCCCTCGCCGGTATGGGCCTCCTGCAGCTGGCGCAAAGTCTCCGGGCGCAGAAGTGGAACGTCACCGTTAGTCACGATGACGGTTCCGTTAAAGTCCGGTAGAGCGCTCAAGCCGCACTGCACGGCGTGGCCGGTACCGTTCTGCTCCTCCTGAACGGCCTGGGATACTGCACAATCCAGTTCCTCGGCGATGGCATCGACAGCAGGGGAGACCTGATCACGCTGGTGGCCCACGACGACCACGAGGTGCTCCGGGTTCAGGCCGGCGGCTGCGTGGAGGGCGTGGCCGAGAAGTGACCTCCCGCCAATCTCATGCAACGTCTTTTGGGTTGAGGATTTCATGCGGGTACCTGCGCCTGCTGCCAGGACAATGGCGGCGCAGTCAGTTACTTCAGCCACGAGTGTGTGCTTCTCCTGTGATTGGGGGTCAGGACTTACTGTGTTTCATCATAACGCGTGCTGCCTACTTCCCGTGTGACACCTCCGGGAGCGCTCGGGCACGCCATGCGCCAATCAGGCCGATGCACGCTAAGAACAGAATGGCCGCCGAGGGGCCCGCGAGTGCAATGACGGCAGATATGCCGCCGACGACGAGGAGGATGACGCCCATCATGGTGTTTGCAGCCCCGACGTAGCGGGTGCGCTTATCCTCACCAGCCATGTCCACCACATAAGTCTTGCGCGCCACGCGGATAGCGGCGTGCGCCAAATTGACCAGGAAGAAGCCGAGGGGAAGGGCCCACATGCTCACAGCCGTCGGCGCCCACGCGGCACAGGCCACGATGGCCAGCAAGATGATCGCCGCGGCACCCGCAGCCCAGGACATGACCAGGCGGGAGGACTTATCCGACAACACACCGGAAACCCGGCCGCCGACGAGGCTGGCCAAGCCCGAAGCCAGGACGAAGCCGCCGAGCCCGCTGAGCGCTTGCGAGCCGATGTTCTGCGAAAGCACCACGATGAAGGATGTGGACAAGGCGGAGACCAGCAGCAGGGCGCGGACGTTAACGAAGCCACGGAAGCGGGCATCCTGGGTGTATAGCTGCCACGTGTCCTTCCACCAGCTGCGGTTTATCCCCTTCTGGCCGGAGTTCTCCGGCACAGGCTCCTCGATGCTGCGAAAGACCGCTGCTGCCAGGAACCACGTGGCCGCGCCGATGGCCAGCAATAGTGCCAGGCCCCAGCGCGGGAGTTCGCCCAGAACGGCGAGGATGCCACCGGTAATCAGGGTGACCGCCCCGCCGAGCTGCGTGGCCCGGCTGGTCACCACGCCGCGGCGCCCCTTGGAGATGGTGCGGCCTTGGACGTCCTTGCCGGTGAGAGAACACAGCGCCCGGAGGACGGCGAGAACAGCAAGCGCGAGGCAGACAATGAGGCCGAGGAAGGGGCCGCGAACAAGCACAGCAGCCGCCGCGATAATCGCCGCGCACACACCCTGGCCCACCGAGCCCAGCACCCACAGGCGCTTGCGGGCGGGATGGGACACCACCCATGGGGTGAGCGCCGCCTGCGGGAGCATGGAGCCGGACTCGCGCAAGGGGACCAGTAGGCCCGTGAAGAAGCCCGGCACCCCGGCCGCACTGAACAGCCAGGGGAGGACGGTCTTGCCGGAGAGCAATTGATCGCCCACGCCCTGCAGGCCATTCGACCACACGAAGCGGCGGGCGTTGGCGGATTCCTGGGAGGGTGACGAGCTCTGAGTCATGACTGTGATCTTAAGCCCGACTCGACCTTATCCGGGCCCTAAGGTTTGCCTGATCTCTATCCTGGAAAACATGTCTATCTCCGCTCGTCCCACAGTGTCCCGCCGTGTCTTCGTCCAAGGCTCCGTGCTCACCGTCGCCGGTGCCGCCGTGATGGGGTTGAGCTCATGCTCTGCATCGTCCTCGAAGAATCAGCCGGAGCCACAGGGCTATGACGGTGAGCCGCGCGCCCTGCCCATCCCGCCGGTGGACGAGGGCGAAGTTATTGACGGAACGCGAGTTTTCAAGCTGACCGCGCAGGACGGTTACTCGGAGGTCCTCCCCGGCAACGACCGCACCAGGACGTGGGGTTTCAACGGCCCCTTCTTAGGCCCCACCCTGCGCGCCCAGCGCGGGGAGAAGGTCCGCGCGGAAATTACGAACAACCTCATTGAGATGACCACGGTGCACTGGCACGGCATGAAATTGCCTGCCTACTCGGATGGCGGCCCGCACTCGCCAATTGAGGTGGGCAAGACTTGGAAACCCGAATGGGAGATCGCCCAGCCGGCCGCCACGCTGTGGTATCACCCGCACCCGCACATGGCCACGGCTACGCATGCCTACCGTGGGCTGGCGGGGATGTTCCTGATTGATGACGACGTGGCCTCTGGTCTTGACTTGCCGCAGGATTACGGTGTGGATGATATCCCGCTGGTCATCATGGATGCGAAATTCACCGAAGACGGCCAGATCGATGAGAAGAGCGATAACACCCTGGGTCTTCTGGGTACCACGCCTCTGGTCAACGGCATTACCAATGCACGCTTCGACGCCACCACGCGCCGGGTCCGCCTGCGCCTGCTCAACGGTGCCTCGATGCGCTTCTACACACTGGAGCTGAGCAACGGCCCCTTCCACGTCATCGCCACGGACACAGGGCTTCTCGACGCCCCCGTGGAAGTCGAATCCCTCCTCTTCGGCCCGGGCGAGCGTGCCGAAATCATCGTGGACCTGGAGCCCGGCGAGGAAGTACAGCTGCGCTCGGTGCCGCGCAAGGATAACTTTGGGGTGCCCAAGGACAAGGATGCGGCTGATTTCGGCTTCCAGGATTCCTTCGACCTGCTCACCATTTCTGGGCCTGCGGAGTCCGCGCCGAAAGCCTCCGCCCTGCCGGCAACGCTGGACCCCGCCGCGGCGAAGACCCCGTCGACGGATGGACTCACGGAGCGTGAGTTCGTGCTCAACACCTTCATGATTAATGGTGAGCAGATGGACATGGCGCGGGTGGATATGGTCATTGATCACGACGCCCCGGAGATCTGGACCGTGACCAATGAGAACTCTGATTGGCCGCACAACTTCCACATCCACAACGCCCGCTTCAAGGTCCTGGACTGGGACGGCGATGAGAAGATGAATGAGTTCAACTCCGGGTGGAAGGACATTGTGAACCTTCCGCCGAAGGCCACCGCGCGCCTGCTGGTGGAGTTTGGACACTTCCCGGACAAGACCATCCCGTACATGTACCACTGCCACATGTTGCTGCATGAGGATGAAGGAATGATGGGGCAGTACGTCATGGTCAATAAAGGCGAGAAACCCGACGTGCGCGTGAAACCAGCCGCACTCGTCTTCGACCAAACCGCCACCATGCACTCCGCGCACGCGGGCCAGGTGGTGGATTCCTCCCGCAGCCCCTATGCGACGCCGGAGGCGCAGGGCTAAGCAAGAACCAAGCCAGGTTTCAATGGATTGGAAAACTGTCTTTTTCTGCGGCTCGGTTTCGTCCGCTTGCAGCTCTAGCTGCGTACGTCGATGGAGGCAAGCCTGTTTCCAATCACGTTGTCCCCCGTGTCGTCGTATGCGAAAGCTACGGGTGTGAAGTCGCCGGGAACCTCGAATACCCAGGTAAATGGTGTGGAGAATCCGGGTCCAACGGAATCGTTGAGGACATCCCGGTTGGCTTGAACCCGCCAGTGGTCATCGAGAGGGGTATATTTCCGACCTTCCTGGTCAGCAATCCAAGCGAATAGGCTGAAGTCGGCGTTAAAAGGGGTTTTCCCTTCATTAGAGACTGTTCCGGTAACGATGACGAATTGTGCGCTGTCGTTACGCGGACCTTCCATCGCGGTATCAGGTGCCCCGGGGGTGAATTCTTCGGTTCTCAGCTCGACCGTGGGGGCGAGCTCCACGGAGTCGATAATGACTTTTTCGTTTCCGCTCATGGCCGGTTCGCCGAGCTTGGGGAGTTCGTCCAGGGTGCCTCCAGTGGTGCTGTCTTCCTGGGTATTTGAGGTATCGGCATTGTGCGCTTCTCCGGATAGTGAAGAGGCTGGCTCTGCAGAGGCTGCGAAAGCCTGTTCCTCTTTAGAACCGGTGAATGCGTAGGTGGTGCCCGCACCAAGTGCTACACCGACTAGGGCAGCGGCTGGAACCATCCACCATGCAGGTTTGGGGGTCTTCGACTGGGCTGCCGTGCCGTAATTAACTGGCTGTGGTGTGGTGGAAAAAGGATTCTGCCCTGGTGCCTGTTGCGGCTGTTGCTGTGCATCGTAAGGGGACATGACTTACCTCGAGAGAAGAGAGTGAACAAATTCTTAACAGTGTAAACCCACAGCATTGCGTTTCCACTATCAGAGCAGCAGTGAGCGTTACAGAAAGGGGAGGGATCGGTTTCACAAAAGTTCAGACGTGGAAGTGCAGACCCGCTGCCCTGGTCGTCGCCAAGCACGTTTGGCGCTTCACGACGCCCACCTGCGTGCTGTCAAAGAGTGAATGCCCTTCAAGGTCTGTACTTAAGGAAGTGTCGGCCGTTGGAGGCGCTTGAGTAAGACGCTGTGGGACGACGCGAGGCTAGCGATGGTGTGAACTGAAGCAAATTCATCATCATTGTGTGATCTGTACGCTATGGTCAGTATCTGTGATTCAGGACGTCGACCCGCTCATCCATTCCCTGTACCAGGTCTTTGACCTCATTGGTGTGGTACTCAACGGCATTATCGGTGGCACGATTGCGCGCCGCAGGGAATTCGACATTATTGGTTTCGTTTTTCTGGCGCTCTTTTCGGCGCTGGCGGGCGGCATGATCCGTGACATGCTGATCTCTCATGGCCCAGCAGCCGCTATTTCTGATCCGTGGTATCTCACTCTGGCATGCGTGGGTGCGCTTATTGCTTTCTTGATGGACCTCAAGGGCAAGGTCTGGGAGATCTTCCTTGAGCACGCGGATGCTGTCATCTTGGGTGTGTGGTGCACGACTGGCTGCGTGAAGGCACTGGCCTACGATATGCCGTTTATTGCCTGCGTCTTCTTAGGTGTTCTGACCGCAGTGGGCGGCGGTATGGTGCGCGATGTTGCTTCCGGGCAGATTCCCTCGGTCTTTGGCGGCAGTCCGCTGTATGCCGTGCCGGCGGTACTTACCGGAATCGTGATGGCTTCCTTCGCACACTTCGATAAGTTCGCCCTCGGTATGATCGTCTCGCCCTTCGTGGGCTTTGGCCTGGCAGTTATGGCGTATTGGCGCGGGTGGGTGCTTCCGCGAGCAGGTGTAGCGCCCCTGAATTACACTGCGGCGCAGGTGGCATCGATCGCGCGGAGAGCCGAAATTAGGGGTTTTCGGCGTGGCCGCAGAAAACGAAAATAGCTTCTCGCGGGATTTGAACCTATCACTTGCGCAATACGGTCAGTTCCACGCAGCCCCCGAAGGCTCTCGTCCAGCGCTTTCTCGATATGTTCCTTCGCTTTTCTCCATACGTGTCATCGCACCGTCGAACCATGTACGGTGCCCGGGGCGCGCAGCTGCCCGCCACGTTGTCCGGTCCGCACTAGTACTTTCGGACCAAGATCTTTACGCCGCTTAACCTGCTTCTCGATCACGTCTTGGGCGACTGCCACCGCGTGATGATCATGTGTCTTAGGAGTGCCTGATTAATCATTTTAATCCTCGCCCTGTTTTAAGGTCTTGATTTCGGCTTCTAGAGCTTTCATGTCTATTTCGTTGACCTTAGAATCGAGTTGGCGTTGGTAAGCATCCCATTCTTCCTCGGCTTTGTTTACTGCCTGCTCGTGTTTCCTCTTCCCATATCCTTTGAGGACTTCGCGTTCGTTGAAGATGAGCCAGGCTTCCGTTTTTTCCACCCAATCCTTCAAGAGCATGGTTTTTCCCATCTCGGCTTGGTCTTCTGCATAGTCCAAATACATTGTGGTGAGCCTGCGCATACGCCTAGCTTCGTCTTCGTTAAGGAAGTTTTTCGCAATGCCCATGTCGCTTTTGTGGGGCGATTCTCCGCCCCACGTCGTGAGCCCGGCGTATGGCTTAGTGTGGTCTGCGCGTTCCCAGATTAGCTCTGCTGCGGTTCGGCCGTGGGTGGCGAAGTGGAGTCTGTTTTGAATCCCTGCGAAGAATTGTTGGACTTCTTTAAATGATTTCTTTTCCTGGTAGTCAGCGCTGGTTGCGGCTATGACGTCACAGATTTTGCGGAAAAACTGGCGTTCGGAGACCCGAATCTCTCGAATGGTTTCAAGTAATTCGTCGAAGTGGGTGTCAGCACCATCGTTTTTGAGTTTTTGAGCGTCGATGGCAAAGCCTTTGGTGAGGTATTCCCGTAGAACTTCTGTGGCCCATTTTCTAAATTGCGAGCCGCGTGGACTTCGTACGCGGTAGCCAACGGCGAGAATCATGTTTAGGTTGTAGTGATTAACGGACCTGGTTTGACCTGGTACTTTCAAAAGTTGTTTGAAAGTAGCTTCTGCACCTAATTCGCCTGAGCGTGTGATTGACTGAATATGGTGCGAGACGGAAGCTGTGGTGACGTCGAAGAGATCGGCCATCTGCTTCTGGGTGAGCCAGGCGTCGTTGTCTTTTAGTTGGAGTCTTACGTGTGCTTTACCATCTTGGGTGGTGTACATAGCGACTTGGTCGGGGGTAGTCACTGGTATCCTCTCCTCGATTTTCTCGTTCTTCCTGCTTGTTCAGTGACGAGTCAGCAGCGAATTTGTCCGGCTCGTGTTCAAGCTCGCGGACAGCACTGTCATCCTCATCCTGCAGTGAAACAGAGGCACCGGACATGGGGGTCAAGATACGGGATATCTTCACGTTCGACCACGTGGTCAAAGGTTTCTGCTCAGTGGGCGAGTATATTATTGATGCGACGCGCTACATCTGTGATTACCTGTTGGTCTGTAAGTGCCCGGAGCGGTTTCCACAGGTTCCGAAGTATCGCCAGCGCAATAACCCGCCACCTGCATGGAAACAGGTAGACGGGCTGTGCGAATTGGCTTCCCCACCAGGACTCGAACCTAGAATGACGGTACCAAAAACCGTAGTGTTGCCGATTACACCATGGGGAAACTGCGCACATAATATGAGCGCTGGGGGACATGTTACCCGACGGGTGCTTATCAGACCTAAACAGGTGGCCAAGACTCGCGTTCCCGTTGCTTGCGGCTTACTTTTAGCTGGTGCGGGCCATGTCCGATGGGGGAGATACAGTAGTAGGCATGGTTCGACAAAGGATGACCGGGCGTGAGCGCCGTGAGCAGTTGATCTCCATTGGCCGTGCGGCCTTCGCAGAGCGCGGTTTCGATGGCGCCAGCGTGGAGGACATCGCGGCACGCGCCGGAGTGTCCAAACCGGTGGTCTATGAGCACTTCGGCGGCAAGGAAGGCCTCTATGCCGTCGTCATTGACCGCGAGCTCGTCGCTTTGGAAAAGGTCGTGACGGAATCGCTACAGACGGGTTCTTGGCGCGAGCGCATCGAGCAGGGGGTTGTCGCCCTGCTGACCTATGTGGAGGAGGAAACCGATGGTTTCTTGATCCTCGTGCGCGATTCCAAGCCAGGGGATGAGCGTAGTTTCTCCACGTTGTTGAACGCAGCAGTTAATCAGATCGCGCACATCCTCGGTGAGGCCTTTGAACATCGCGGGCTCGACCCAGAGCTGGCGGTGCTCTACGGCCAGGCGCTCGTCGGCATGGTGGCCACCACAGCCCAGTGGTGGCTGGATGAGCGTGAGCCTTCGCGTGAGACAGTTGCCGCGCACATCGTAAATCTGTGCTGGAATGGTCTTTCCGGCATGGAAGCAGCACCGAAGTTGAAGGGAGCTAAGTAGGTGGCAACGCCGATGCTGGGCGGGCTTTTAAAAGTAGCCGCCTCAGATCCGAAACTTAAAGGCCTCGCATCCCAAGTGGGGGAAGCCTCATTGCACATTACTGGCATCGACCAGGCACGCCCCTGGGCCATCGGTACCTTGGCGCACCACGCACCGGTGCTGGTGGTGACCGCCTCCGGGCGCGAGGCGGAGGACCTCACCGCGGAGCTGACGGCCATGCTGGGGGATAAGGTCGCTTACTTCCCGGCATGGGAGACGCTTCCGCATGAGAGGCTGTCGCCGGCCGCGGATATCGTCGGCAAGCGCGCGCGTGTGCTCGACCTCGTGGGGGCGGGCAAAGCCCAGGTCGTGGTGACCTCCGCCCGCGGGTATTGTCAGCCCATCCTGAGCAAGGTGGAGGGCCGCGCGCCCATTTTCCTGAAGGAAGAGGACGAGCACGAGCTCGCGCATATCCTGTCGGAGCTGGAGTTTCGCGCCTATAAGCACGTGGACATGGTGGCCAAGCGCGGGGAGTACGCCACGCGCGGCGGCATCCTTGATGTTTTTCCCACCACGTCGGATTACCCGGTGCGCGTGGAGTTCTGGGGTGATGAGATTACGGATATTCGTCAGTTCTCCGTGGCTGACCAGCGTGCCATCCCCGAGATCGAGGTGGGAGAGGTCGCTATCTATCCTGCCCGCGAGCTGCCGATCACCAATGAGGTCGCCGCGCGCGCCCGCGAGCTGGCGCAGAAGTTTGGGGGCAACGCAGCGCTGGCAGAGCTTCTGACCAAGGTAGGGGAGCACATCCCGGCTGAAGGTATGGAAGCCGTGCTGGCCGTGCTTGCCGACGCCCCCTTTGTCACCCTCCCCGAACTGCTTGCCCCGGGCACGCATGTACTGCTTGTGGCGCCGGAGAAAATCCGCACCCGCATTGCAGACTTGGAATCCACCGATGCGGAGTTCTTGGCTGCTGGCTGGGAGGCCGCCGCGATGGGCGCGGACGGCCCGTTGGCGGCCGAGGGCTTGGATACCTCGGCGTCGAGTTATCGCTCCTATGAGTCCTTGGAGGCGACGTGCCGGAATATCGAAGCCCCGCTGTGGACTTTTGCCCCGCCGGGGATGTTCGCCGCCGCGGAGTCGGAGACCCTGCCGCTGGACTTTGAGCTCGGACCAACTCCGCGTGGTGATATCCCAGAGATTGATGCCATGATGGCGCAGCTTCTGGCGCACACGACGGCCGGCGGGCGTGCCGCCTTCATTGCCCCTGCGCAAGGCGCTATCAAGCGCATGGTGGAGCGCTTTGCGGAGAAGGGTATCCCCACGAAGGTGGCCACACCTGGCTGGGAGCCGAGCCCCGGCGAGGTCACGCTCTACCAGGCCTTGTCCCATGCTGGTCTGGTGTTCCCGAAGGTACGCAAGCTCAAGGACGCTGAAGCGCTGCCGCTGGTCGTCATCACGGAAACTGACCTGACGGGTAACCGTGTGGGCGATATTGCGGGGGCGAAGCGTCGCCCAGCAAAGCGCCGCAACCGCGTGGATCCCCTCGCACTCAAGCAGGGTGACTACGTGGTGCATGAGACTCATGGCATCGGCAAGTTCCTCAAGATGGCCGAGCGCACCGTACAGTCCGGTGATGAGACGTCGCGCCGCGAATACATTGTGTTGGAGTATGCCGCCTCCAAGCGCGGCCAGCCGGCTGACCAGCTGTGGGTCCCCATGGATTCGCTGGATTTGCTGAGCAAATACACCGGCGGCGAGACGCCGACGTTGTCCAAGATGGGCGGCTCGGACTGGAAAAACACCAAGAAGAAGGCGCGCGCCGCGGTGCGCGAGATCGCCGGTGAGCTGGTGGAACTCTATGCCAAGCGCCAGGCCGCGCCCGGTTACCAATTTGGTCCCGATACCCCGTGGCAGGCGGAGATGGAGGATAATTTCCCCTTCGTCGAGACCGAGGACCAAATGCTGGCCATCGACGCCGTCAAACAGGATATGGAATCCACGGTGCCGATGGACCGCGTGGTCGTCGGCGATGTGGGTTATGGCAAAACCGAGGTGGCGGTGCGCGCAGCCTTCAAGGCCGTGCAGGACGGCAAGCAGGTTGCGGTCCTCGTGCCCACCACTTTGCTGGCCCAGCAGCACACCGATACTTTCCGCGAGCGCATGCAGGGCTTCCCGGTGGATATCGAGGTGCTTTCGCGCTTTACCTCGACCAAGGAATCCAAGGAGATTCTCGCCGGTTTGGCGGATGGTTCCGTAGACATCGTCATCGGTACCCACCGTTTGTTGCAGACTGGCGTTCAGTGGAAGAACTTGGGCCTCATCGTGGTGGATGAGGAGCAGCGTTTCGGTGTGGAGCACAAGGAGCACATCAAGGCGCTCAAGGCCAGCGTGGACGTGCTCACCATGTCCGCGACGCCGATTCCGCGCACCTTGGAGATGTCCATGGCGGGCATCCGCGAGCTGTCCACCATCCTGACCCCGCCGGAGGACCGCCACCCGGTCCTGACCTATGTTGGCGCGTATGAGGATAAGCAGGTGGCCGCGGCCATCCGCCGCGAGCTGCTGCGCGACGGCCAAGTCTTCTTCATCCACAACAAGGTTGCGGATATCGAAAAGAAGGCCCGCGAGCTGCGGGACCTAGTCCCAGAAGCGCGAATCGTCGTGGCACACGGCCAGATGAACGAGGACGTCCTTGAGCGCACCGTCCAAGGATTCTGGGACCGCGAATTCGACGTCCTGGTGTGTACCACCATCGTGGAAACCGGCCTGGATATTGCGAACGCGAATACCCTCATCGTGGAAAACGCCCACCACATGGGCCTGTCCCAGCTGCACCAGCTGCGCGGGCGCGTGGGCCGCTCCCGCGAGCGCGGCTATGCCTACTTCCTGTACCCGAAGGGCGCCACGCTGACGGAAACCTCCTATGACCGCCTGGCCACCATCGCCCAGAACAACGATCTGGGCGCCGGTATGGCCGTGGCCATGAAGGACCTTGAGATGCGCGGTGCTGGCAACGTGCTGGGTGCTGAGCAATCCGGCCACATCGCCGGTGTGGGCTTTGACCTCTACGTGCGCCTTGTCGGTGAGGCAGTGGAGACCTTCAAGGCGCTCGCGCGTGGTGAGACTCCCGTGGTCACGGACGAAGGCCCGAAGGAAATCCGCATCGATCTTCCGGTGGATGCCCATATTCCGGAGTCCTATATCAACTCCGAGCGCTTGCGTTTGGAGGTCTACCGCAAGCTGGCGGCCTCCAAGGACAACGCGGACCTGGCTCATGTGGTGGAGGAAATGCAGGACCGCTACGGGCCCATTCCGGAGCCGGTCGAGCGCCTGCTCGCCGTGGCTCGCCTGCGCCACCAGGCCCGCCGGGCCGGGGTCAGCGATATCACGGTGCAGGGCACGCGCATCAAGGTCCATCCGGTGGAGCTGGCGGATTCCAAGCAGGTACGCCTCAAGCGCCTCTTCCCGGGCTCCAACTACCGTGCAGCGGCCAAGGCCATCCAGCTCAATTTCCCCAAGGCCGGACGCAACGTCACGGACCCCAAGTTGCGTGACATCGAACTCCTGCAGTGGGTGGCGGACTTCTTGGCTTCGATGTTCGAACTCGAGCGCGTCGACGTCAGCGGTGCTAAGACTAAGAAGAATGTCATTAGCGTAGGAGAAAAATAATGGACGCCAGCACCGCCGCCGGGATTTCTCGGGCCAATCCCAGAATCGTTTTAGTGGCGGTGTGGATGGCTGCCTCGCTGCTCAGCATCCCCGTCTCACTGGTGATTAAGTTCAGCGGTGAGAACGGTGGCTGGCTCACCTTCATGTTGATGATGTTCGGAGTAATCCTGGTTGGCATTTGGGTGCTGCTTGGTTTGCTCCCGCTGTTTATCCGCGGTGATTACACAAGCAAGCTGGGGTGGGCGTGGGTGTCGATGGCCTTGGTGTTCATCGGCTTTATCGTGGGCAATGCCAACGTGCCGGATTTTGGGGACGTCGGTCCGGCCACCGTTCCGACGTGGTGGTTTGGCAACGAGGAAGCGGCCTCGATTACTGGAGGCATCTTCCTCGTCATCAGCGCTATCGGCCACGTGTTGTGGATAGCAAGCTGCATCGCCTATGCGGTGCTATCGCGCCGCACGGCGCCCGAGGTTTTCTAGAGCGCCAAGCGGCTCGTGCTCAAGCCCCACACCGCGGCAACCGCGCCGATAACTACCAGCGCTACCACGAACCATTCGAAGGTGTTGAACACGCGCTCTTTCTTGTACAGGCGGGTGGCCACATAAGGAATCATGCTGGGGACCACGGCTAGCGCGCCGAGAAGAACATAAACCGGGTCGGCGGCATAGATGAGCCACAGGGAATAGATGAAGGCGACGAGGCCGATGCAGAGGTGGCGGCGATTCTCTCGGCGGCTCACCTCCGGACCTGAAATATCGAAGCGCACCCCTGCATGTGGGTGAGTCAGCCCCTTGCCGCGCACGGCCAAGAGGACCAGGTAAAGGGAAGAGAAGATGTAGGGCAGCAGGTACATGATGGTGGCCAGCTGCACCATGGCGTTATAAGAAGTTTCGTTGAGGAAGAAGACGATAACGAAGAGCTGAATCGTCAGCGTAGAAATCAGCTGCGCTACCCACGGCGCACCGGCGATGTTCACGGTGCCGATCTTGCGGGGGAGAAGACCATCGACAGCCATCATGACAATCGGCTCCGCGCACAGCATCTGCCAGGACACGTAGGCGCCGAGCACGGAGAGGCACAGGCCGAGGGAAATGAGAGCGCCGCCCCATTCGCCTACGGCCGCGGTGAGCACGGACGCCATCGAGTTATCCGGCAGCGCTGCGAGCTCCTCCTGGGTAAGCACGCCGAAGCTCAGCGTGGACACGGATACCAGCAACGCCAGAACGCTGATGAAGCCGATGACAGTGGCGCGGCCGACGTCGGCACGCGTGCGCGCCTGCTTGGAGTACACGGATGCGCCCTCCACGCCGATGAAGACCCACACGGTAAAGAGCATGATGCCCTGAATCTGCTCGAAGAGGGACTTATCGGAGGCCTCACCCCAGAAATCAAGAGTGAATTTGTCCCAGCTAAAGCCTACGAATGCGAGGATGACGATGAAGGCGAGGATGGGGACGATCTTGGCGATGGACGTCACCATGTTCATGATCGCCGCCTGCTTAATTCCGCGCGCCAGCACAGCAAAGATTCCCCAGGACAACACCGATACGGCGATGGCGGAGACCCAGCGGTGGTCGGCGTCAAAGAAAGGCACGTAGTGGCCAATGGTGTTGAAGAACAAGGTGGCGTAGCCCACCTGCGCCATGACGGAACCCAGCCAGTAGCCCCAGCCGGAGGTAAAACCGATGAAGTCACCCAGGCCGGCGCGAACATAGGAGTACACACCGGAGTCGAGGTGCGGCTTGCGGTGCGCGAGAATTTGAAAAACGAAGGCGACAGAGAGCATGCCCACGCCGGCGATGAGCCAGCCGATGAGCATGGCGCCAGGGCCGGCCACGGAGGCGATGTTCTGCGGAAGAGAGAAGATTCCGGCGCCCACCGTGGAACCGATGATGAGCGCGATGAGCGTCCACAACGTCACAGAGTGCGTGCGCGGCGATTCGGTGAGATTGGAAGTGGTCATTGGTTAAAAATACCCCTTTAGGCGGACGTTTGTGCAACTGCAGCGAAAGTTCAAAGAACTGGGGACCTATACTCGTTGCCTATGACTGTCCTGTTGTTAGATCCGCGCTGGCCCACGTTAATCCCTATGGAGGCCGTTGGGAAACTGCAGGGCCCTGTTGTTTTCACTGATGAAGTTCCGGTGAAGGTGCGCTGGGACTTTGATTCCCTGTTGTGCGGTGAGGATCCGGAAGGCCATGGTGTTGTGGTGAGCACAGATCCATCACACCCGCAGGTGCGCGCGCTTATCGACGCTGATGCGGACCTCATCCTCGCCCCCTCCCTTGAGGAACCGATGTGGAAGGCACGTGAGGTGATGTCGCGTGCGCGGCGCATCGGGGAGTGGGAGCGCGATCAAACCCACGAAACTTTGCTGCCGTATCTAGAAGAAGAGTCGGCGGAATTCGCCCAGGCGGTGCGGGAGCGTGCCACTGATTCCGAGTTGCTTAAGGAATTGGGCGATGTCTTCTTACAGGTCCTCTTTCACGCCGAGATCGCGGCACGCCGTGGGGCTTTTACTCTCGACGATGTTGCGATGTCTTTCGTCAACAAAATGCGCTCCCGCGCGCCCTACCTTTTCGACGGCACGGAGGACGTCGTGGGGGTAGAGGAGCAGGAGCGCCTGTGGGCCGAGGGTAAGGCCCGCGAAAAGAACTAGCCCTTCTGGATCATCGAGGACAGCAGGGGAGCGTAGTCAGCGATCGTGGAGGAAAGGCCGGTGCCGCCGGTAGCGAGAGTGTCTTCCTTGACGATCTTGCACTCGAGGGCGCGGTCGGCGGTCTGGCCGGAGTACTTTACGGCGGCCAAGGCCAGCGGGCCGAGTTCCTCGGAGTTGCCCAGTGCGGTGAGGTTCTTGGAGAGCTGGTTGCGGGTGGTGTTCGGAGTAAGCAGCTCACCCTCGGTGCTCTGATCGATCAGCGTCAGGGCGCTACGCAGGGTGTTGCAATCAGCGGACTGGATGCCCTGGGAGAGGAAGCCGCCCAGCTCAGTAAGGGAAGCGGCGGAGGCGGTAGCGGGTGCGATGGCACCCAGAGCGACAACGGCGGAAGCAGTAGCGAGGATACGACGGATGGACATGGAACTCCTTGACTAAGAGAAAGGCACGTTTCTAGAACGGACAGTGATAGAACGTGGAGCACCAGCAGGGCCTCGGCTCTCTGTTCAACGCTGCAGTGTAGCGCAGAATGTTACGCATGGGAACATTTGGACATAACTTTTGTTCCGCGATTGTCGTAGGTCTTGTCTATACGGTCGCCTCGTGGCGCTCTCTGTGTCGCTCGACCCCCTTCCTGCAACGGGCTGTAGTATTCACCTTTATGACGCAGGGGCTTAGGAGGATTGGGGGCTGTGGCCTCGGCATTGTCTTGGCCATCATTCTGATCATTTCCTTGGTGGCCTGGAGTCTTTCCTTCCTGGATAAGCCATCCCCGTTCCGGCAGCTTTCCCCCGTCCCAGAGGATCTTCCACCCGTGGGCGGGGCAGAGGTGCCCAGTATTGATGTCGATGGGCCGGGGCGAACTGCGGACAAGCTGACGTGGTGGTCTGACCAGCTTGCCGACGCCACCAGTATCCCCGCCCAGGCATTGCGGGCCTACGGCAACGCCGAGTTGATTGCGCGGCAATCCTGGCCGAACTGTAATCTGCGCTGGAATACCCTCGCCGGTATCGGCTGGGTAGAAACTCGTCACGGGACCTATAACGGAAGCCTCTTCGACCGTTCCTCCCTCGATGAGGATGGTTATCCCGACCCGCCCATCGTGGGCATTCCTCTCGACGGAACTAACAACACCACTTTGGTTCCTGATAGCGATGGCGGCGTGATTGACGGCGATGTCGAGTTTGATCGGGCGGTTGGCCCCATGCAATTCATCGCTTCTTCGTGGGAGCATCTAGGCCGAGATGCCAACGGCGATGGTGTTGCTGATCCCAATCAAATCGACGATGCCGCGTTGGGTGCTGCCGCACTGCTGTGTCACGGAAATAGGGATCTTTCCACGCCAGAGGGATGGCGTTCAGCGGTCCTCAATTACAACCAATCTGAGGACTACCTGCGTAAAGTCGCAGCAGCCGCAAATTCCTACGCCATTGAACAGCCTGCCGTGTCCTAGCCTCTTTCTAGATCTATGTCACGTTGTCCGTTTCCGCCCGACACGTTCCGAAGTTTTCTGGAACAATTGTCCCCAGGTGGTTTGGGAGCCCCTCCCAGAACACGAACCCAAGATCAATTTGGCTCTATAGGAGTGAAAGCAGCATGGCTGACATCATCCACGTAATGGCACGCGAAATTCTTGATTCCCGCGGCAACCCCACCGTTGAGGCTGAAGTATTCCTCGACGATGGTGCACGCGGTGTCGCCGGCGTTCCGTCTGGCGCTTCCACCGGTGTTCACGAGGCTCACGAGTTGCGTGACGGTGGTGACCGCTACTTGGGCAAGGGCGTTCTGAAGGCTGTTGAGAACGTCAACGAAGAGATCGCTGATGAACTTGCCGGCTTCGAGGCCGATGACCAGCGTCTCATCGACCAGGCCCTGATCAAGCTGGACGGCACGGATAACAAGTCCCGCCTCGGCGCCAACGCCATCCTGGGCGTGTCCATCGCAGCCGCCAAGGCCGCTGCGGAGTCTGCTGGCCTTCCGCTCTACCGCTACATTGGCGGCCCGAACGCTCATGTCCTGCCCGTTCCGATGATGAACATCGTCAACGGTGGTGCCCACGCTGACTCCGGCGTTGACGTTCAGGAGTTCATGATCGCCCCGATCGGTGCCGAGTCCTTCAGCGAGGCTCTGCGCATGGGCGCAGAGGTCTACCACGCCCTGAAGGCCGTTATTAAGTCCAAGGGCCTGTCCACCGGCCTGGGTGACGAGGGCGGATTCGCTCCGGAGGCTGAGTCCACCAAGGCAGCTCTGGACCTCATCGTTGAGGCCATCGAGAAGGCCGGCTTTAAGCCGGGCAAGGATGTCGCCCTGGCTCTCGACGTTGCATCCTCCGAGTTCTTCAAGGACGGCAAGTACCACTTCGAGGGCGGCGAGCACACCGCTGAGGAGATGGCCAAGGTCTACGAGGATCTCATCGCCAACTACCCGATCGTGTCCATCGAGGACCCGCTGCAGGAAGATGACTGGGAGGGCTACACCAAGCTCACCGCAGCTATCGGTGACAAGGTGCAGATTGTCGGCGATGACTTCTTCGTCACCAACCCGGCTCGCCTGAAGGAGGGCATTGAGAAGAAGGCCGCCAACGCTCTGCTGGTGAAGGTTAACCAGATCGGTACCCTGACCGAGACCTTCGACGCCGTTGAGCTGGCTCACCGCAATGGCTACCGCACCATGATGTCCCACCGCTCCGGTGAGACCGAGGACACCACCATTGCTGATCTCGCCGTTGCTCTGAACTGCGGCCAGATCAAGACCGGTGCCCCGGCCCGTTCTGAGCGCGTTGCCAAGTACAACCAGCTGCTGCGCATTGAGCAGGAACTGGGTGACGCCGCAGTTTATGCCGGCCGCTCCGCATTCCCGCGCTTCCAGGGCTAGGAATTAACTCCGGTTTCCAGCAGTGGTCTGCGCAGACCACTCGCTGAATGACTGGTGAACGAAAAGGTGCCACAGAAACTGTGGCACCTTTTAGTCGTTTTGATCGTGGCACCTTTCCTGTTGTCCGGCCCCGAACAGGCCCAGCCCAAAACTTCTGAGGCGCATGTTATTTCTGGGACACGTCGCGCGCCGCACAGCACCTGGGCCGGTCCGGGATACAATGGCTTTCCGATGGCACGCACAACTTCTCCCCGAACGAAACGCCGGAACACCGTTCCGGTTCGCACGCGTGCCCGCGATGAGCAGCGAGCTAAACGGAAGAAAGCACCGGTGCAGGCCAAGGGGCTAGACATCCTCGGGATCGGCGTGATCATCGCTGTTGTTCTCGTGGTACTGCTATCCATTGCCGTTCCGCTGCGAAATTACTACCACGGCCAATCGGAGATTGCGCGGCTGGAAAGCTCAATCGTCGCCAAGCAGGCACAGAAGGATGACCTCCTCACGGAGATTGACAAGTACCGATCCGAGGAATACGTCAAGGAAGAGGCGCGCCGCCGCTTCGGTGTCATGGATGAAGGCGAGATGGCCTTTCGCATCATGGATCCGCGCATGGACTCTGGTGACACGGTGACCTCAGAGCGGCGTGAGGATGCCGACGACCGCGAGTGGTACACGGTGCTGTGGGATTCAGTATCGGAAGATGCGGAAAACCTACCGGAAACACCTGCTGAATAGGACTCATCCATATCTCCATGTCACAATGGTTCCTATGACCGTGACCGATGCTGACCTTGAAGTCGTCCGCGAACAGTTGGGTCGCGCCCCGCGCGGCGTCGTGGACATTGCTTACCGCACCCCGGACGGAGCCCCAGCGGTGATTAAAACCGCGCCCAAGCTTCCCGACGGCACCCCGTTCCCCACCCTTTACTACCTCACCGACCCGCGCCTGACTGCCGAAGCATCGCGCCTTGAGGTCGCCCATGTCATGAAGTGGATGGAGCAGCGCCTTGCCCAAGAAGAGGACCTGCAGCAGGATTACCAGGCAGCGCACGAACACTACCTGGAAACCCGTAACGCCATGGAAGACCTGGGCACTGAGTTTTCAGGTGGCGGCATGCCAGAGCGCGTGAAGTGCCTCCACGTTCTCATCGCTTATGCCTTAGCTGAGGGGCCGGGCCGCGTGCGCTTTGGTACCGAGGCCGTCGCGATGGCTGCGGAGCACGGTAAACTCCGGGGAAGCGCCATCCCTGAGGATTGGCCCACCGTGGGGGACTTGGGCATCGACATGACCCAGTTCGATTTTTCTAACGCCGGTTAAAAGAAAGGCTAGCCCTATGACTCGCGTCGCTGCTGTCGACTGCGGAACCAACTCCATTCGCCTGCTCATCAGCGAGATCCAGGAGGATGGCAAGATCCGGGACATCACCCGCACGATGGAGATCGTTCGCCTTGGCCAGGGCGTCGATGCTACCGGTGAGTTTGATCCTGAAGCTCTTACGCGGACTCGCGTAGCGCTCGAAGGCTACGTCAAACAAATGAAGTTTGAAAAGGTCGAGCGCGTGCGCATGGTCGCCACCTCGGCCACTCGTGATGCAAAGAACCACCGCGAGTTCTTCAACATGACCGAGGAGCTACTCGGTGAAATCCAGCCGGGGGCTCGCGCGGAGGTTATTTCCGGTGAGGAAGAGGCGCTGCTGTCCTTTACCGGTGCGGTGGGGGACCTGCACTCTGAGGAGGGCCCGTATTGCGTCATCGATTTGGGCGGTGGTTCGACAGAGTTCGTCGTGGGGACAATCGACGGCGAGATTCTCGGCTCGCACTCTGCTCAGATGGGGTGCGTGCGGCTTACCGAGCGCATCATGCGCACCGATCCTCCCACGGAGGCCGAGATTGAGATTGCTAGCGATTATGTTGCTGAGCGCATGGCCGAAGTGGAGAAGATCGTTCCTATCGACAAAGCCCTCACCTTCGTTGGCTGTGCCGGTACGTTTACGACTCTTTCGGCGCTCGCCCAGGGTATGGAGCGTTACGATGCCGACTCCATCCACGGTTCCGAGCTTCGCTTCGATGCGCTGCGGGTGCTCACCCGACAGATGATTGGATTGCCTTCGGATGTGCGCGCTCTCAACCCCGTCATCCACCCTGGACGCGCAGATGTCATCGGTGGTGGATGCGTGGCCATCGAGGGCATCATGACGATGATTGAGCGCAACAGTGAAGCCCGTTCCTTCTTCATCAGCGAGAAGGACATCCTCGACGGTATTATCAGCGGCCTCGCTGCCAGTTAGCGAACTCAAACCAAAAGAGTTGCGCAGAAGCCGACCCTATTTTCAGTCCATGCCAACCCGTGCCTTAAGATGAGTGGGCACGGTTTGGCCCCCATAGCCCAATCGGCAGAGGCAGTCGACTTAAAATCGATTCAGTGTGGGTTCGAGTCCCACTGGGGGCACCATGACCAGCGGAAACGCTGAATTTAACGGGGCGAAGGTGGGGAACGCTTCCCAGCGCTCCTCTTCATAGTTTGCGGCAACAGGGGCGCCGGCAAGCGCAGTGCTTGTCGACGCATTCCTGTTACACGTGGACAATTTTGCGAATTTTGAGATTTTTGGGAACTTCCTAGCAGTGGGGAGCGTTGATCTTGATGAAACGACAAATAAGGCGGCCCTAGGGGCCGCTTTTTAGAGAAAGACTGTGAAAGGAATCGGGATTCGCGTGCGTTCTAGCAACCCCGTCATGAGTTCCCTCTCGTCCAGCCAAAGTCAGACCCAGGGTGGAAATCCCTACGGTCAGAGCGATAATCCATTTGTTCAGGAGAATCGCAGCGCCGATCGGCCGCTGACTGTTGATGATGTCGTGACCAAGACTGGCATTACTCTTGGCGTCATCATTGTCATGGCCGTGCTCAACTTTGCTGTTGGTGAGTTGATTAACCCAGGCATCGCGATGATTCTTACCCTGGTCGGTGCGCTCGGCGGTTTCATTACTGTTCTTGTCTCAACGTTTGGCAAGAAGTTTGGTTCTGCAGCCGTCACGTTGATCTATGCCGTGTTTGAAGGCCTCTTTGTGGGCGGATTCTCCCTCATGTTTGCCGGCGTATCCTTCGGTAATTCCGATGGCATGGCACTTATCGGCCAGGCAATCATGGGTACCGTAGGTGTCTTTATCGGCATGCTGATGGTCTACAAGACCGGTGCCGTCAAAGTCACCCCGAAGTTCAACAAGATCATGTTCGGCCTCATCGCCGGCGTGGCCGTGTTGGCTCTGGGTAACATGCTGGGCGCTATTTTCTTCGGCTTTAGTCCGCTACGTGATGGTGGCATGCTTTCCATCATCTTCTCCCTCGTCTGCATTGTTCTGGCGTCCTTGTCCTTTATGACAGACTTCGACCAGGCAGACCGCCTGATTCGCCAGGGTGCTCCGGCGCAGTATGCCTGGGGTATCGCTCTTGGTTTGGCCGTGACTTTGGTCTGGCTGTACACGGAGATTCTCCGTCTGCTGAGCTACTTCAGGGATTAAGTAGTCTCATACCGCTTCTGCGAAACCGGCGGCCGGCACCACAAGCTTTGTGGTTGCTGGCCGCCGGTTTCTTTGTGTGCGTGGCGCATCTCTTTTGGAGCAGGGGCGTAGCGCCCGTTAGGTGCGGGCGGGATCTTGGCATCGACTGGCGCGAACTAATGCAGATTGCAACAGTTAGAACATAATTTCCCTTCGCAAATATCTATTTGCGTACCAATTGCGGTATAGGTGGCCAGTACCTCAAGGCGGGTGACGTGGATGACTGCGGGGGTAGCTATGGTTGCAAATCTGAGGTCCTGTTCGGTTCTTGTGGGTGAAATGTTCGATTTCGTGGGTGGGTGAGTCTTTGTCTTGCTGTTAACAGGCTCCGTGAGCCGTCCGCTGGAAATGAAGGCAACTGTATCGGCAAGCACCTGTTTCCGTGCCTAGCCCTGAGCTTTCCGCGACCATGCCGACAGAATTGGGTTTCTCATGTTTCCTAAGGATGCGATGCTCTAAGGGGCGTGGGGCAAAGCGGGCAAGATTGCTGCTCAATTGAGGAAAAACGACACCCCAAAAATTGACAGTGTTGTAATTCGGGTACCCCCAATTGGTTATAATCGGCAGCCAAGACACATGTAGTTCACGGCGGGTACCCAAGCTCCATGCAGGCTACGACCAGCTATTATTAACGGATAGTTCTATTAGTGTGATCGAATATTTACAATAAATGTTCATATAGAAAATGACTAATTTGGCACCGGCGCGACTTCTTGTTCTTTCTCGTGCATTCTGGTCGCAGAAGTCGCTCGGAGCTTAAAGCTCAAGGGAGGGGCTTCTAACGGTCAGGAAAGTTAGTTGAAGGGACACCATGAAGCGAATCGGGGGTCTTGTGATGATGGCGGTTTGTATCGGGGTGCTGTCAAACTGCGCATTACCGCTCGGCCTCAGTGTTCGTGGCGATGGTAGTAACGCGGGGGACTTTCGCAATTCTCCTGACATGAAAGCCGGCGGTGGCTCAGTGGACTCGGGGGTCGCTGATGCCACCGCCACGACGGCGCGAGAGTCTCAAGATCAAATTGAGCAGTCTCGTGCAGGCGGTGGGGTACTTCCGCCGCTAGGTGAATTTGACCGGACAGTGCCTGGATTTCAGGTGTTTGATCCTTGTTCAGAAATACCCAATGAAAAACTCTCGGAATTGAGGTTACAGATGACTTCGACTCCTGAAAGAGAGAGTGGGTACCGAACGTGCTATTTCTCAAAGGATTTGGGAGATGGCAGAGAAGCTGCTGTAGCCCTGGGAGCGCAGCATGAGGAAATGGATAGCATTCGTGAGCTTTATCCTCAGGCATTTCCATTGATGGAAGAAGCAAACGAAGATATCTACACCGTAGAAGACACATTTGTGAGGGGCACGAGTTGCACGTCTTACGTTGAAACTATTCGTGGTGTCGTTTCAGTTGCATGGACGGAACTAGCTGCCGAGGTTTCAATGAAGGAAAAATGTGAACAATCAAGAAACTTACTTTTAGAACTTGTTTAAATAGAGGGGCTCGGGAAATGATCATTAACCAAAATGCACTATCGCAAGAAGTGTCGCGTGTATCTGAACTTGGGAAGAGACTTCAACATGCCTCGAGTGGCGCGCACAGTCCACTCGATGGAGGATTTTCCACCATCACCGGCCTAAGTGAGGTCGGCACAATACACCAGCGTGTGCTGGCAACGGATCCGGGGTCGGCGCGGAATTCTTTAGAGGGGTTTAGGGGGCAGGTTTCTTGGCTTGGGGAGGCACTTAAGACGGAGCTGGCAAGCTTCGAATCACAGGATGAGCTTACGAGTCGGGGGTTGGATGTCGCTGACGCTGGTGGGGGAGGCGAAGCGGTATCGATGCCGATCGTGTCGCAACCAGACCCGGGATACAGCCCGTTTGGATTTACCATCCCGATCGTGGACACTGGCGCCTCCATCATGGGCTTAGCATCGAATCTGTTTAGCACGCGCTTCTGGGATGTGTCGGAAGCAAATGCGCGGTGGGGCGCTTTGAGTGGGGAAGTCGCAGAAATCGTTGCGGGTCTTGAAAACTCGGCCGCGTCTTTGGAAGCCGAGAACGACAGTGAAGCCACCACACGCGCAGCGCAGAAGATCCGTGAAGTTGCGCAGGCGGGTACACACTTCATTGCCAATGCGAGCGTCATACAGCAGAAGCTGTTCGGCTTCCAAGCGCAGCTGATGAATGTTCAGCCGGAAGCCATCGCCTTGGCCTTTGAGGTGGCGGCAATCCCAGAGCCTGCTACGCGTCAAGCCGCTGAACAAGCAGCCTTGGTCTATATGCAGGGCGTCCTTCAGCAGCAAGTGATTTCCGCTATGCCGTATCAGCATGCGCTTATGGACGCAGCGCCGCCCAGCGGCGGCGGAGACACCAGTACGCATTTCGGGGCAGTCATGGGCGACGGAAATCGCTACAACACCGATGGAGTCACATGGCCCAAGGAAATAGCCGAAGCGATAGAAAACGGCACCATGGGCCCAGGCTCCTTTGGCGTTGCGGATGGCCACATCCAAGGGCTGGAAAGCGTGGGGATGGGAGCTGACGATATCGCGCGCTTTCATAACGAGCTACACAATCGTGGGCGCAGCATCCTCAGCGAGCTTGGTTTCGGGGACGCATTAGCGCCGATCAATGCAGGCGAGGTGAATACCTCAGCCGCCAGCGCAGGCTTGAGCGCCCTTGATCCCGTTCGGGGAGGAGCGCCAGGATCGTTGGCAACTACCAGCGGCGCGGCAAACATGCCAGCTGGTGTAAACGGGCTCGGAGGTCTAGGCAGCGGCGCTGTAGGCCAGGGATTGGGAGCCATCGGTCTTGCTGATGGCCGTGGGAACAAGCTTCCCGGAGGCGTGGCAGGCCACAGCGGTCGCTTGCCGGAAATGTCGGCGAATCCAACGACAAACGCAGCGGGGTTCGGAGGCGCGGGCGCTTCATTCGGTGGGCCGCAGACCGGAACGCATCCGGTATTAGGAGGCCTTCCTGGGGCCGTAACGGGAACTGGACAACAGAGGGAAGGGCGGACGTCGCTAAGCGGAGGCGGCCTCGTCGGAGGTGGTGCCATCAGTACGGGAGGTTCCGGGGGCGTCGGCAACGCTGGTGGCGCTGGTGGTGTCCTGGGAGCCCCGGGCGGAGCGGGTAGTGCGAGGCAGGGCGTCGGCAGTGCCCGCGGTGCGGGGATGCGCATGATGCCCATGATGGGTGGCATGGCACGCGGCGGCGAAGGCGAAAGGCGGGTCAAGTCCGTCACGACTCAAGTAGAACGCGACCCCAACCGCCGTGATCTACTCGGCGAAGCACCCGCAGTACTGCCAGGGGTTATCGGGGATTGGGTCCGGGAGGCAAAGTAGAAAAAGACGACGGACCCCAGAAAGCTAAAAGCGGCGCCCCAACTATCGGGACGCCGCTTCTTTGCCAGTTGCCGTTGAACCTACTGCTGAACCGGAGCAGTGGTGTATTCAGCCGGAGCAACCTCGGTTGCAGCAACGGCTTCGGACTCAGTGGCTGCTTCGGACTCAGCCGCAGCCTCGGAGGGGGCGGCTGCACCTGCGCCGGGAGCCTCACCGGCAAAGGAAGCGCCGGTGTCAACCTTCTCAGAGGAATCCTGTTGGTTCGGAGGGTGGCAGGCAGCGAGGGTGAGGCCAGCGGAGAAAACCAAACCAGCGGCAGCGAAACGAGTGAACTTCTTCATGGGTTAAAACTCTTTCTCGGAAAAACGATGACCTAAGAGCAGTATAAATTAGGACTTGCGCGGAGTGGCAGCCTTTGCGGAATCATAAGGTGCCGCAGAGACCACGGTGACCGACAGGGTCTTGCCATTCGGCGCCGTGTACTCGCGGGTCTCGCCCTCAGCAGCACCCAGGAGTGCAGCGCCCAGCGGGGACTGCTCGGAGTAGGTCTCCAAGTCCTTGTTATCGGAAGCAGCGGCGCGGGTACCGATGAGGAAGGTCTCGCGGTCCTCCTCGTCGCCGTTGTAGTACACGTGCACAACGGAACCGATGTGGGCAACACCCTCCTGGACGGCGGTGCGCTCGGTGGTGGAGTTCGCCAGAACCTCGGAGATCTGCTTGATGCGGGCCTCTTCCTGGTCCTGCATCTCACGGGCTGCGTCGTAACCCGCGTTCTCCTTGAGGTCACCTTCCTCGCGGCGCTCATTAATCTCCGCGGCGACGACCGGGCGGTGGTCGATGAGGGCCTGCAGCTCGGCCTCGAGCTTGGCCTTGGTTTCCGGGGTAATGTACTGCTTCTGCTGCTCAGCCATAGTGCAACCTTCCGTTTACGGTTCCTAATGAACGGGTCTATTTCTCATTGGATGGGCCAGAAAGCGCAGGTGGCGCGGCCCATTCAGAACGCTCAACATACTAGCACAGCTGGGCTTTTACTCGCCGGTAGCCTCACCCGCTGTATCCATCGTGCTGGTGTCCAAATAGGACGGGATGCTTCCGGAGCAACCGTAGGCGCCACCGGCGACGGCTCTGTGGTTGGTGGGGATATCCACCGCGACGCGTTGAGCGGACTCACCGCCAGCAGGCACGGCGACCTCGCGGCGCCCCACCTCAGCCTTGGAGTAGTCGAAGGCCTGGACAATGCAGTATGCGGGTTCTTCCACGCGGTTGCGGGTGATGTCTACCCACACGCGCGCTGTGTCATCAGACAGGATCTCGTGGGTGACGTAGGAGATATCTGCGTTGACCTTTTGCTGGCTGCGGAAATACTGAACGCCGTAGACAATGGCCGCAATCAGCATAGCCAGGAATACCAGCACCAGCGCCCGGTTGGTCCATGAGCCTTTTGTGCGAGTGGACTGAGAGGAAGAACCGTAGCGGGACTGCGAGCGTGCGGGTTGAGAAGCAGGTTGGGCGTCAGACATGAGTCTGATTCTATCCAACAGTCGCCGCGAAGAAACTATCCACTAGACTAGGCCTCTGTTTAATGCCTCTGTATTAATGAGGCGATGTAGGGACGATGTAGGGAGATGTATCACCCAGTGAGCACGAAGCGCCTTTTGGCTATCCACGCGCACCCTGACGATGAGTCCTCGAAGGGTGCTGCGACGACCGCAAAATATGCCGCGGAGGGGGCGGAAGTCCTCGTCGTGACCTGCACCGGTGGCGAGAGGGGAGATATTATCAACCCGGCCATGGATCGCCCCGGTGTCCTTGAGAATATGGGCAGCATTCGCCGTGAGGAAATGGCGAAAGCAGCCGCCGCCTTGGGCGTGCAACATCGCTGGCTTGGGCACATTGATTCGGGCCTTCCTGGTAACCCGCTCGCGCCCAATATCAAGGACTTACTACCTGAGGGCTGCTTTGCGCTTAAGGAAGATGATGACGTAGCCCAAGAGCTGGTTGAAATCATCCGTGAGTTCCGGCCCCACGTCATTATTACCTACGACGAGAACGGCGGCTATCCACACCCGGATCACCTCATGGTGTACCGCGCGTCCATGCTGGCGTGGGAAAACGCGGGTGACGAGGCATACCACCCAGAATTGGGTGAGCCGTGGGAGCCGCAGAAGCTGTACTACACGCATGGCTTCGTATACCAAAGGATGAAGATCTTCCATGATCTTCTTCTGGAGGAAGGCAAGATCAGTCCATATGAGCCGATGCTGGCGCGCTGGGATACGACGTTTGGAGACATCATGGCGCGGGTAACCACACAGGTCGAATGCGCGGATTACTTCCAGAATCGTGAGGATGCGCTCCGTGCGCACGCAACCCAAATTGATCCAGCCGGTGCCTTCCTAGCCACGCCCGTGTCCGTACAGCAGGAGCACTGGCCCACGGAGGAATTCGAGTTGGCCAAAACTCGCGTTTCTACTGCACTGCCGGAAGATGATTTATTTGCGGGAATTCCAGAAGTAGGGGAGTCTTAAAGCATGAACGCTTTCTACCTCGCAGCGCACGACGTCGCCCTGCTCGCCCAAGGAAGCCAAAGCGGGCCGGTTGGACCGGAGTTTGGTAAGGCTTCGCCTATTGGTCTGCTCATCCTCGCCCTGATGGGTGTTGCTGTCCTTTTTGCAGGCTGGAATTTTCATCGCCGCTATTCGCGCTTCCGTCGTCGAACCATGTTTGCGCAGGATCACGGCATCGATCCGTTCAATGATGAGGCGATCGATTCGGCAATGAAGGAAGCCGGCATCCTCGATAACAGCAAGAAGTCCATCTTTTAAGGTAGAGGACGATTCCCACCGTGAAGTTCCTAAGCCAGCTCCTGTACCCCCTGTACGAAGCGCGTCTGACACGTGAAATCAAGAACAAGCCGCAACCACGCCACGTGGCAATCATGGCTGATGGCAACCGCCGCTGGGCGCGCGAGGCTGGATTTACGGATATCAGCCACGGCCATCGGCAGGGCGCGCGGAAGATCAGCGAGATGATCTCCTGGTGCCAGGGCACCGACATCGAAGTTGTCACTATCTACCTGCTCTCGACGGAGAACCTGAAGCGCAGCGAGCAGGAGGTGCAGCTGCTCTTCGACATCATCTCGGATGTCGTCACGCACCTCTCCCAAGGGGACTTGGATTGCCAGATCCGGCTCGTTGGGCACCTAGATCTGCTCCCTGAACAGGTCACGGCCAAGATGCAGAGCGCGGCTGAGGCCACGGAGGATCACCAGGGCGTCATCGTAAACATCGCGGTCGGTTATGGTGGGCGCCAGGAAATTGTGGACGCCGTGCAGAGTTTCATTCGCAGCGAAGCCCGCAAGGGGATGAGCGCCGAGGAAATTGCGGACAACGTGACGGCGGAGGCCATTACAGGCAACCTTTATACCAAGGGTTTGCCTGACCCCGATCTCGTCATTCGTACCTCCGGCGAGCAGAGGCTGTCCGGCTTTCTGCTGTGGCAGGCCGCTTACTCGGAGATCTGGTTCACGGACACCTATTGGCCCGCATTCCGCCGGGTGGATTTCCTGCGCGCCTTGCGTGACTATTCACAGCGCTCGCGCCGCTTCGGCCGCTAGCCCTGGCGATCGGGCTAGAGCTTACGCATCCTCACCCGGTCAACCAGGTGGTGCGAACCCTTGCACAGCACCAGGGAGGCGCGTACCCGGGTGGGCAAAATGTTCTCGATGAGGTTGGGCAGGTTGATGGACTGCCAGATTTCACGGGCCTGCACGTAGGCCTCCTCGTCCGTCATGTCCGCGAAGGACGCGAAGTGCGCCCCTGGTTCGCGGAAGGCAGTGTGGCGGAGCTTGAGGAAGCGATCGATGTACCACTTTTCGATGTCGTCGACCCGGGCGTCCACGTAAACAGAGAAGTCGAACAGGTCCGAAACCATGAGGGTCGGCCCGGTTTGTAAGACGTTGAGGCCTTCCAAAATCAGGATGTCCGGCTGGCGAACCTCCTGAAACTCACCAGGAACGATGTCATAGGACACATGCGAGTACAGCGGTGCGGTTACCAGCGGCTTGCCGGACTTAACGTCGGTAACAAAACGCATGAGCGCGCGACGGTTATAAGATTCCGGGTAGCCCTTGCGCTGCATAAGCCCGTGCTCTTTAAGGTACGCGGTGGGGTAGAGGAACCCGTCGGTGGTGACCAGATCAACCTTCGGGTGGGAATCCCAGCGCTGTAGAAGAACTTGGAGCAAGCGCGCGGTCGTTGACTTGCCCACCGCGACGGAGCCGGCAACGCCGATGACGAAAGGAACGTGCGTGGGTGGGTTTCCTAAGAATGCCTCGGTAGCGGTGGTGAGTTTTTGGCGGGCCTCAACCTGCATGTGAATAAGACGGGATAACGGCAGATAGACCTCAGCCACCTCAGTGAGGTCGATGCGGTCACCGATGCCACGAAGTTTTTCCACCTCGGTTGCAGTTAGCACCTGTGGCATGGATTTACGCAGGGCACGCCACGTATCGCGGTCAAAATCGAGGTACGGGCTCGCATCGGTCATTCGCGCCATGCCGACTATTGTTCCACTCAGCAGAGCGCCTGTGGCAATCGCCCCGAATGAAAAGATTCTCGGAGGCCCCCACGCGGGGGATGCGGGCGTTAGGATGTAGAACTAGCTTCGGCGATTGCAGAGCCGGTGGCGTCGTGCCGCGGGCGGGCGCCGCGGGCTTTATTGACCACCTCTACGAAGGGACATCACGCTTTCATGACCACTACGAACAATTCAGACGTGCGCTACCAGGAGATGCGCGATCTCGACCCCGAGGTCTTTGCTGCTATTAACGGTGAGATTGCTCGTCAGCGCGATACCCTCGAGATGATCGCGTCGGAAAACTTCGTCCCCCGCGCGGTTCTGCAGGCGCAGGGCTCTGTTTTGACCAACAAGTATGCCGAGGGCTACCCGGGGCGCCGCTACTACGGCGGCTGCGAGCACGTTGACATCGTAGAAGATCTGGCTCGTGATCGTGCCAAGGCGCTCTTCGGCGCTGATTTTGCCAACGTCCAGCCCCACTCCGGCGCCCAGGCTAATGCTGCTGTGCTGGCGTCGCTGATCCAGCCGGGTGACAAGATCATGGGCCTGTCCTTGGCTCATGGTGGGCACCTGACCCACGGTATGAAGCTGAACTTCTCCGGCAAGCTTTACGACGTTGCCGCGTACGAGGTTGACCCGGAGACCATGCGCCTTGACATGGATAAGGTGCGCGAGCAGGCGCTGGCAGAAAAGCCCCAGGTGATCATCGCTGGTTGGTCCGCTTACCCGCGCACCATTGATTTCGAGGCTTTCCGCTCCATCGCGGATGAGGTCGGTGCGTACCTGTGGACGGATATGGCGCACTTCGCGGGCCTTGTGGCCGCTGGGCTGCACCCCTCCCCGGTGCCGCACTCCGATGTCGTGTCTTCCACCGTGCACAAGACGCTGGGCGGCCCACGTTCTGGTCTCATCCTGGCCAAGCAGGATTTTGCCAAGAAGATCAACTCCAACGTCTTCCCGGGGCAGCAGGGCGGACCGCTCATGCACGTCATCGCGGCGAAGGCTATCGCGCTGAAGATCGCGGCCACCGAGGAGTTCAAGGAGCGCCAGGAGCGAACCCTGGAAGGTGCTCGCATTCTGGCTGAGCGCCTGACCGCCGAGGATTGCACCAGGGCGGGCGTCGACGTCCTCACTGGCGGCACCGACGTGCATCTTGTCCTAGCGGACCTGCGCAACTCCGAGCTCGATGGCCAGCAGGCGGAGGACCTCCTCCACGAGGTCGGCATCACCGTGAACCGCAATGCGGTGCCGAACGATCCGCGCCCGCCGATGGTCACCTCCGGCCTGCGCATTGGTACCCCGGCCCTGGCTACCCGCGGCCTCGACACGGCGGCCTTCACCGAGGTTGCCGACGTTATCGGTACTGCACTGGCAAACGGTAAGAACGCGGACGTCGCCAAGCTGCGCGCCCGCGTTGAGAAGGTCGCCGCGGACTTCCCGCTCTACGACGGCCTTGAGGACTGGAAGCTGGTCTAAGCTTCCTTGCGCTCTTCAGCGTGGGCTTTCCGGGCGGCTTCGAGCCACTCGGGCATCGCGCTGAGGAGCTCTTTAATTTCCGCGGTGGTGAGAGGGCGGTCCATCTCGTTCTTCTTCAGCGCGGTCACGGAGATTCCCAGCTTTTGTGCCACGACCGGGCGCGGGTGGGGGCCCTCGCGGCGTAGGGTAGCGAGCCACTCCGGTGGGTTCTCCTGTAAGTCGCGCAGCTGCGCATGGGTTACCGCGTTGGCTTGAAACTCCTCCGGGGCGGCCGGCAGGTAGATGCCCAACTTCTTCGCTGCGGTTTGTGCGCGCATGGCGGTGCCGGAAGGCTGCTGGGTTTCGTTGGCTGGGGTTTCACTATTCGGGGTATCAGTCACGCTCACAACGCTAGCAGCACCGTAGTATGAGGTGCATGCTCCGCCTTGTCTTTTCCACTGGCACAGAACCAGGCAAATGGTTTCGTCGCTACCGTGATTCTCACTCTCCAGAGTCCCTGGTAACCGACGACGCCGATGACGCGATGGATGTTCTTCTTGCTCATGAGGCAGATCTAGCGCTGACCCGCTTGCCGGATTCGCGGGTTGATGACAGCTTCCACGTCGTCCAGCTCTATGAGGAAGCACCCGGCATCGCCGTTCCGAAGGATTCTGTCTACGCGGAGGTTGGGGAGGACGTCACGCCGGAGGATGTTGCCGAAGAAATAGTGAATTACCGGATTGCGCAGGACGGCAGCGTCGATGTGCCGGCGCTGCGCACCGCTTTGCAGGTCGTGGCAGCCAACGTGGGCGTAGCCATCGCGCCGCGGCCTTTGCTGAAGGTGCTGAGTAAGAAGCAGGTCGTGGCACTGGGCTTGGAGGACCCCACTGTGGCTCGCACAGTGATTGCACTGGTGTGGCGCCGGGCTGATGACAGCGATGAGATCCAAGACTTCGTCGGGGTCGCAAAGGGAAGGACGCGGAATTCATCCCGTAATGCCGCCCCGAAACGCAGCGCACGCGACAAAGCAAAAGCTAGGCAAGCGCGCAGAAAGTCCCAAGGAAAGCCTCAAAGGGGCTCGGTTTCCAAACCGTTATCAAAAAGATATAGGGGTTCTCAACAGCGAAAACGGAGATAAAGCAACGTCTTTGTTGTCAAATCATAGGTTCTGTGGTGGCAGGAAGTGCTGGCCATGCCTACGGTGGGCATCGTTCTCAACAAAAGTACTTAGAACAGTGCTCAACTAGACAGAAAGGCTTAAGAATATGAAGAAGATGACTCGTCGTTTCGCCGCAGGTATCGCCGCCGCCACCCTGTCCCTGGGTGTCGTTGCTTGTTCCGATGCTGAGGATGCCGCTAAGGATGCTGGCGACGCTGCTCAGTCCGCTGCGTCCGACGCTACCGATGCTGCCGGTTCTGCCGCTAAGGACGCAAAGGATTCCATGAAGGACTCCGAGTCCGCCGATTCTTCCGAGGCCGAGGGCTCTGAGGGAGCCGAAGGCAGCGAAGGTGCCGATTCTTTTGAGTCGGACTCTGCCGAGTCGAAGGATGGCTCCGGCGCTGAGGGCGACAAGGAGAGCGTGTCCACCGCCAATGGTGACGTAGAGGTTCCTTCTGATTTCGCTCAGGCCATCAAGGAGAAGGCTGCTGAGTGGGGCGATCCGGAATCCATTGAAAACACCGACAAGGGAAGCGTTGCTACCTTTGCCAAGGACAAGCTGCTGGCATTCGGTGAGGGTGACGGCGCCCAGCCGATCATCGGCAAGATCGCAGAGACCTGGACCGAGGAAGGCGGTCTGGAGAGCAAGGTTGGCCTGCCAACTGGCCCGGAGCAGGCCGAGGGCAACGGCTGGGTACAGGAGTTCACCAATGGCACCATCTCCTGGATGCAGGGTGAGTCCGGTGAGTACGAGGCCACCATCAACTAAGCGCTCATGAAACGGCTCGCTGCCTTGTGAGCTAAAGCGACAAAGCTCCGCACTGATAACACGGTGCGGAGCTTCTTCGTTTTTCACGGTCAACGCGTGAAAGTGCAGGGCCGAAGAATGTAGCTGCAGTGTTGGGGGAGTGGGGGAGAGACGACAGGCTCGTAGAGCCTGATGGGGATGGTGTGACGCTGGTGATTGTCGTTTTAATACTGTTCATCTTGCACCCATGTAATTTCAACCTTTGCTCTCTAGCGTGGACGGTGTCCGGACGCTAAGAACAGTCTCCGGATAGTTCGAAAACCACCAGCTTCACCATGCCGTCCCAGGTCGATGAGTTGGGGCGGGCATAACAAGGGAGAACCCTGCCGCTATGACCAATCCTTCCGTCCTCACCGAACAGCCGCACGAGGCCGCTGTGGCAACCAAGACCTATGTCATCGATACGTCCGTCCTTCTCTCAGATCCCTGGGCGTTGCGTAAGTTCGCTGAACACGATGTGGTACTGCCCATCGTCGTTATTTCTGAGTTGGAAGGAAAACGTCATCACCCGGAGCTTGGCTGGTTCGCCCGCCAAGCTCTTCGCTTTTTGGAGGACCTTCGCGCTACCTATGAGGCGTTGGACCAGCCCCTGCCCGTAAATGCAGCGGGCGGGACTTTGCGCGTGGAACTCAACCACCAGGATCAATCCTTGTTGCCAGCGGCCTTTCGCGGGCCGGAGGGAGATCACCGGATTCTGGCCTGCGCGCTGAATCTCCAGCACGAGGGCAAGGATACCGTCCTGGTGACTAAGGACGTCCCATTGCGCGTCAAGGCTGGTGCCGTAGGCCTGCAGGCGGATGAATACCATGCGCAGGACGTCGTGCTCACCGGTTACACCGGCATGGCCACGGTGCCCACCAGCGCTGAGGTCATCGACGAGCTCTACGGGGAGGGCGAGGTGCTTATCGACGGATCCGTGACCACCGCCGGCACCCGCGTCGAGGACCTGCCGGTGCACTGTGGCATTACGCTGCAGGCGGGCGGGCAGTCCGCTCTGGGCCGGATGACGGCTGAGGGCACCGTTCGCTTGGTGCGTGGCGATGCGAATGTCTTTGGCCTGCAAGGCCGCTCTGCTGAGCAGCGCGTTGCCCTGGACCTTCTCTTGGATCCCTCTGTTGGAATCATGTCCATCGGAGGCAGGGCGGGCACTGGTAAGTCTGCGCTGGCGTTGTGTGCTGGCTTGGAGGCAGTGCTGGAGCGCGGCGAACACCGTCGTATCGTGGTGTTTCGCCCCATGTATGCGGTGGGCGGGCAGTCCCTGGGATATCTGCCGGGCTCTGAAAGCGAGAAGATGAATCCATGGGCGCAGGCCGTCTATGACACTCTGGAAGGTCTGGTATCCGAAAACGTCATGGACGAAGTCCAGGACCGCGGATTGCTGGAGGTTCTCCCGTTGACCCATATTCGCGGCCGCAGCCTGCATGATTCTTTCGTCATCGTTGATGAGGCCCAATCGCTTGAGCGCAATGTGCTGTTGACTGTTTTGTCGCGCTTGGGGCGTGGCTCCCGAGTTGTACTGACGCATGATGTTGCTCAGCGCGATAACCTGCGCGTTGGCCGCCACGACGGCGTGCAGGCAGTCATTGAAAAACTTAAAGGGCGTGAGCTCTTTGCACACGTCACGCTGCAACGCTCTGAGCGCTCTGCCATTGCAGAGCTGGTCACCGATCTGCTGGAAGGCGAAAGCTAACGCGTTCGCGCGCGGCGATCTCTCTGCCCTCAGCTTGGCATTGACGCCGTGTGCTCAGTAATAATTGTTCCATGAGCGACAACGCGAAAGACAAGAAGAAGGATTTCCGCATCCGCCCCTTCAACGCGGCGGACTATCCACAGATGCGAGAAATCTATGAGCAGGGCCTCAACACTGGCCACGCTACCTACGAGACCCGCTCGTTGACCTTTGAAGAGTTCAAAAACGTCAAAATCATGGCGTCAGTGTTCGTCGCTGTTGAGGCGGAGGATGATTCAAAGGTTCTCGGCTGGGTGTGCGCCGCGCAGGCGTCTACCCGCACTGTGTTCCACGGCGTCGTCGAGGATTCCATCTACCTGAGCAAAGAAGCCCAGGGAAGGGGCATCGGTGGCGCTTTGCTGGATCAGCTCATCGAGGTCTGCCGCGACCTGCATAAGTGGGCTATCCACTCGTGGATCTTCCCGGAGAACGAAGGTTCCGCCGGCCTCCACAAGTCCCGCGGCTTCGTCAAGGTGGGCACGTACTCCCACATGGCAAAGATGACCTACGGTGAGCTCGCCGGCCAGTGGCGTGATACGGACGTGTATGAGCTTCTTCTGCCGAAGCCCGAGGAGAAGAAGGCAGCAGCCAACCAGAAGAGAAAGTAATTATCCTGCTTTTCTAATGGAAGGGCATGATTGGGGATAGAATTAAAGCTGTTCTCATTTCCCCTCGCTTAGAAGGTGAAGCATGTCCTTGCGCACTTCTGTCCTTGCCCTTACTGCAGCCGTAGCCGTGTCGGTGGGTGCTTTCTCCGCACCTGTTGCCACGGCAGCAACCTATCCGTCGGCTGGTTCCGTTCCCGTGGCCGAGCTCGACGTCAATCAGCCCAACGGCGCGCTGGCCTATGTCTTTGCCGAGCCAGTGATGCAGTCAGACATCGACCTGGTTACCCGTCAAGTTCGCGAGCTGCGCGGCAAAGCCTGGGACGCCAACTTGCCCTTCAACGGCGGAACCCTGCGACAGGCCGCTAGTGCCGCTGGCTACCGCACCCGCGAGGCATATGTGAATTCAATCTCCTGGGACCGCGGTCTCGAGCACGCGGTTTTGCAGCGTGCTGCTGAGGGAAACTTCTTGTTTGATCATCGCCGCGCAGTTGGCACACGTACTCCTGAAATCTTGGACAACTACAATACCTTGGACAACCTGACCACGACGGACATGGAACATGCCGTTGAATCGTGGTCTACAAGCAGAAGCGGCGGTCCCAGCGAGTGGGACTACCTTGTCCGAGAGAACGGCCAATGGTCAACAAATAATGGCCACCTGTACACGATTCTTAATCCTGAATACGTGAAGTTTGCGCAGGCTCAAATCGGAGAAGTGACAGCTGGTCTCTATTCGGCCGATGATAAGCCGTCCGAACCGGCGCGGTTGGCGGCCGGTCGCCATGCATTCCCCATCGCCGTGCCGGAAAGCGCTATAAACCGTGCTGAACTGATGACCACGGGAGGAACCTCGGTCGGAAGCCAAGGAAGCCTGGGTTTGCGCATCGATGGATTCTGGGGAGCGAAGCTGGGGGTTCCGGTGGCGTCGCCAAGCAGTAGCGACCCAGAGGTTCTTGAAGTCAACGAGGACGGAACCTACACGGCCAAGTCTGAGGGCACCGCGACCGTCACCTTTAACACCTATGTTCTGCGCAATGGCCAGGCAAAGGTCTCGGATAACCAGATCACCAAGACTGTGAAGGTGACCAAGAAGTCCCTCGGCGGGGACTTGAGCTCCGGCGGCACGAACATTGGTGCCATCGTGGGCATCCTCGCCGGCGTGCTCGCGCTCATCGGCGTGGCTGCCCAGGTGGCACGCCAGTTGGGAATCCTGCGCTAAGCATCGTGACAATAAGAAATCCTCGCTACGTGAATGCTCGTAGCGAGGATTTGTGCTTACTTCACCCGGTTTCTACGCCGAGGGGATATCTCAGCTCCCAGACCACCGTTGCTCGTCGTCAAGCGCCAGCTTGTCTCGAAGCTGTGGCTTCTAATCAATCGTCTCCTTGAGGTGCTCCTCGCGGACGGGGAGGATGAGGAGGAGCGCGATGATGGCCATAGGAACCATCAGCAGGATGACGGGGGTTAGGCCGTCGTTGTAAGCGTTGAGGATAACGTCCTTGATGGGGTCCGGCAGCTGGGCAACCAGCGCCGGGGTAAGGCTGGAGGAACCACCATTAGCGCTGGCAAACTTCTCCGCGAAGGGCTTGCCTGCCTCACCCATGGACTTGATGGCAGCGGGCATGTTGGCAGCCATTTCATCCTTCATGTTGTGGATGAAGAGGGAGCCCACCAGGGAAGCACCGATGGCGGAACCGATCTGACGGAAGAAGTTATTTGCGGCAGTCGCGGTTCCGACGAGGGCGATGGGGAAGGAGTTCTGGACAATGAGGACCAGAACCTGCATGACGAAGCCAAGGCCGATGCCGAAGACGAGGAACTCTGCACCGAGCTGGGTCAGAGAGGTGTCTGCAGTCAGCTTGGACATCCAGAACAGCGCGCCAGCAGTGATTGCTAGGCCGATGATGGGGTAGCGCTTGTAGTGACCGGTGCGGGCGATGATGAAACCGACGGCTGTGGAGGTTCCGATCATGCCGACCATCATCGGGATCATCATGAGACCCGCCTTGGTCGGGGTCAGAGTGTGAACCATCTGCAGGTAGGTTGGCATGTAGCCCAGCACGCCGAACATCGCCAGGCCCAGCACCATGCCGGCAGCGGTCGTGAGAACCATGTTGCGGTTCTTGAACAGCTGCACCGGGATGAGCGGCTCCTTGGCCTTGGATTCGACGAAGACGGTGATGATGGCACCGATGACCACGGTGATGCCCAGGCCGATGATGATCGGGTCGGACCACTCGTATTGGGTTCCGCCCCAGGTCGTCATAAGGATCAGGGAGGCGGTGGTGATGGAAATGAAGATGGCGCCGAGGAGGTCAAACTTGCGCAGGTCGGTATCGCCGACGCGTAGGTGGAGGACCAGGGTGCATACGATGATGGCGAGCAGACCCAGCGGGATGTTCATCCACATGCCCCAGCGCCAGCCCGGGCCGTCAGTGAACCAGCCACCGAGGACCGGGCCGAGGACGGAGGAGAGTCCAAAGACGCCGCCCATGATGCCCATGAACTTGCCGCGCTCACGGGAGGTGGTGACCTCCGCGATGATGGATTGGGAGGAAATCATCATGAAACCAGCGCCGAAACCCTGCACGGCGCGGCCAATGATGAGCAGGTTCATCGAATCAGCGAAGCCGCCGAGCGTGGAACCGATGACGAAGACGCCGATGCCGCCAATGTAGAGCCACTTGCGGCCCATCATGTCACCGAGCTTGCCGGAGATAGGCATGGCGATTGTCATCATGACCAAGAAGGCGGAGATGACCCAGCTCATGTGGTCCACGCCGCCGAGCTCGCCAACGATGGTGGGCAGCGCGGTGGCGAAAATCATCTGGCCCAAAGAGCTCATCAGCATGGTGAGCACGAGGGCGGAGAATACGAGGGCAAGGTTGTTATCCGGCTTGCCGCTGCCGGCCTGGGAGGCCGGCTTAGCCGCGGTATCTACCATGTCAGTCCTTTCGAAAATTTGTTAATGAGTGTGAGCGCAGATTCGAAGCGTTCCTCAAAGGGGATGTCGCAGCTGAAATCTGGCGACGCAGTGGCTATCCAGAATGCTTCCCTGATAGCAAAGGCAATGAGTATCGCCTCAGTCTCAGCCGTGACCTCGGGCATCTGCCGCAAGGAAGCATCCTGGTCAAGGCGCTCGGTGATGAGCTCCAGGATCTCGTTCGATTTGGCCCGCTTACGGCTGAGTGCCGCCGCTGCGGCATCGCTGTCCCCAGAGATCCGACGGCGACGCTCAGTGATGACCTCGTTGACATGCTGGCCAACGAGGTGTCCTTTAATTAGGTCGACCGCCAGCCTGAAAACGCTATCCGTAGGGGCGCTAAGGAAAGCCTTCTTCTGTTCCTCGGTGAAATCGTGACTCGGCGCACCGAGCACAGCAGTGTCTTTGGAATCAAAATAATTAAAAAACGTGCGCCGAGAAATCCCCGCTGCGTCGCAGATTTCCTCGACGGTAACGTCGGCGAATCCACGCTCATCCACGAGACGGGTGGCGGCGTCTTCGATTCGCAGGCGCGTCTTGAGGCGCTTCTGCTCGCGTAATGACATTTCTTCTTGCACAGAGTGCAACAGTACACCCAGTGCAAATTTGCACCAAGTGCAATTCGGGTGATTTTTGAAAGGGAGATCTAAAAATATGACGGTGGTTACTATGACGCTGAGCGTGGGCGTTGAAAACGACGAAGGCCGCCCTCCCGAAGGAGAGCGGCGGCGTTCGCGAAAGCGAGCTTAGAAGTTGTCGCGGTCGCGGTTGGTCATGGTGAGAACGTTGAGGCGCTCATCGAGCTCCTCCTCAGTGAGGTTCTCTCCGTCGACGAAGCCGAGGTCGATGACTGCCTCGCGGACAGTGATCTTCTCGTGCAGTGCGTGCTTAGCTGCCTTGGCTGCGTTCTCGTAGCCAATCTTGGAGTTCAGCGGGGTCACGATGGAGGTGGAGGACTCCGCAAACTTCTTCATGCGCTCCTCGTTGGCCTCGATGCCGTCAACGCACTTCTCAGCGAAAACGCGGGAGACGTTGGCCAGCAGACGGGCCGACTCGAGAACGTTGCGAGCCATCATCGGGATGTAGACATTGAGCTCGAAGTGGCCGTTGGAGCCGCCGAAGGCAACGGCTGCATCGTTGCCGATAACCTGGCCAGCGACCATGGTGGCTGCCTCACACAGAACCGGGTTGACCTTGCCCGGCATGATGGAGGAGCCCGGTTGCAGGTCCTTCAAGTGGATCTCGGACAAACCGGTCAACGGGCCGGAGCCCATGAGGCGGATGTCGTTGGCAATTTTGTTGAGGGAGACAGCCACGGTGCGCATGGCGCCGGAGAACTCCACCAAGGCGTCGCGAGCGGCCTGGGCCTCAAAGTGATTCTTGGCCTCAGACAGCTCCTTGACGCCGGTGAGCTTCTTGAGCTCCTCGGTAACCTTGCCGCCGAAGTCAGCGGAAGTGTTCAGGCCGGTACCGGTTGCGGTGCCGCCGATGGCCAGCTCACCCAAGCGCGGCAGGGTTGCCTCAATGCGCTCAATGCCGAGCTCGATCTGGCGAGCGTAGCCGCCAAACTCCTGGCCCAGGGTGATCGGGGTGGCGTCCATCAGGTGGGTGCGTCCGGACTTGACCATGTCGGCGAATTCCTTGGCCTTAGCCACGAGGGATTCGTGGAGGACCTTGAGGCCCGGGATGAGGTCGTTGACGGCAGCCTCGGTCGCCGCAACATGGGTTGCGGTGGGGAAGGTGTCGTTGGAGGACTGGCCCATGTTCACGTGGTCATTCGGGTGAATCTCCACGCCATTGTTGTGGGCGATGGAAGCGATGACCTCGTTCGTGTTCATGTTGGAAGAGGTACCGGAGCCGGTCTGGAAGACATCGATCGGGAAGGCATCGTTGTGCTTGCCTTCTGCAATCTCGGTGGCTGCCGCAATGATAGCGTCGGCCTTCTCCGCATCCAGCTTGCCGGAATCCTTATTCACCTGAGCGCAGGCGGCCTTGAGAAGACCGAGTGCGCGGATCTGGGCAGCTTCAAGGCCACGGCCAGAAATGGGGAAGTTTTCCACAGCGCGCTGGGTTTGGGCACGCCACAGGGCATCGACCGGAACCTTGACTTCGCCCATAGTGTCGTGTTCGATGCGGTATTCAGTCATGAAGTCACCTTTTCTGTGAGATGAGAATTGTAGAGTTCTTTATGTGTGCCGTGGCACGGCATTGATGGCCACCGTAGCACTCTTCGCAGGAAAGTGGATTAGCTTTCCTTATCGTGGGGGTTGGTGTAGTCCACCACGGAGTATTCCTGCAGCTTAGCCAGCTTATGGATGGAGTCGACGTAGCGGATCGTGCCGGACTTGGAGCGCATGACCAGAGAACGGGTCGTGGCGCCGTTGGGGCGGTAGGATACGCCGCGGAGCATGTCGCCATTGGTAACGCCGGTTGCGGCGAAGTAGCAGTTTTCAGAAGAGACCAGATCGTTGGTGGTGAGGACGCGATCAAGGTCGTGTCCGGCCTTGCGTGCCTTCTCTGCCTCTGCTTCATCTTTAGGCCACAGCTTGCCTTGGATTTCACCACCCATACACTTCATGGCACATGCGGTGATGATGCCCTCTGGGGTGCCACCGATACCCATCATCATATCGATGGAGTTGGTGTCCTGGCAGGTGGCGATGGCGCCGGCGACGTCACCATCCATGATGAGGCGAACCTTGGCGCCTGCCTCACGGATCTGGCGGATAAGGTCATCGTGGCGCGGGCGGTCGAGTACGACGACGGTCAGGTCAGCTGGCTTGATGCCCTTGGCCTTGGCCACGGATTTGATGTTCCACTCCACAGACTCATTGAGATCGATTGAGCCAACAGCCTCCGGGCCGACAGCAATCTTCTTCATATAGAACACTGCGGAGGGGTCATACATGGTGCCGCGCTCAGCAGCAGCGATGACGGAAATAGCGTTCGGGCGGCCTTCTGCCATAAGACGGGTGCCGTCAACCGGGTCGACGGCGATGTCCATTTCTGCGCCCTGGCCGGTGCCGACTTTTTCTCCGTTGAACAGCATGGGGGCCTCATCCTTTTCGCCCTCACCGATGACGACGACGCCGTCCATCTCTACGGAGTTGATGAGCTTGCGCATAGCATCCACCGCGGCGCCGTCACCTTCATTCTTCTGTCCACGGCCAACCCAGCGACCCGAGGCGAGTGCTGCTGCCTCAGTGACACGCACCAGCTCCATGGCTAGGTTGCGATCGGGGATATAAGACGTGTTATCAGACATGTGTGATTAGTCCCTTTCTTTTCAGGTGGCTCGGCCCGGGGTGGGGGACAACCCGGAATACATATTCCATTCTTCCACTTTTCCCTCGTATCCAAGCCCGAATGCCTCCCCCAGAAGAGGGTCTCAACCGCGTTGACCGCCAAAAGGGCAGGTGGGAGGTCGCTGTCGCGAGTGCGGGAGGCGGCGTGACATACTGGGCGGGTGGCATCTGAAGATAAACCAAAGATTTTTGAGGACGCGCGCGATATCACCCTGACGGTGGGCGTCATCCTCATCATGATGTTCCTGGCGGTTGGCGCAACGGGACTGTGCTCGATCAACCCGGAAAAGCCGGGGCCCGTGCAGAACGTGGATGCCGCTACGTTTCTGGAAATGGAGGCGCGCGGCAGCGGGGCCGTCATCAGGGAGCCCGTCATGCCGGAGGGCTGGCAGCCTACGGCTGCACGGCGCAAGGAGATGGGCGGCGAATCCGGTGCCGTGGTGAGCTGGCTTACCGCCGAGGAGGGCTACGTGGAATCGGCGCAGACGCAGTTGGCGCTTGGCGATGTCCCCTCGGCCTACGACTCCAACTATCGTGGCAACTCCGAGCGGCGTGAGGTGGCGGGCCACGACGTGGAAATCCTGAGCAGTGACGATAAAGATGTGCGTCCACTGTGGATTACTGACTTGGGTGATGCCCGCCTCGTTCTTACGGGCTCTGCCTCCGACGCTGATTATGAGACGGCCCTCACCGCCTTCGCGGAAGCTGAGCCGCTCCAAATTGCTGAGGATGGCAGCGTCGTCAGCGAGTAAATAGTTAGCGGAACGTCACGCTCTGCAGCGTTTCATCCCACTCCACCTCGACGGCATCGCCGGCGGCACTGGTGAGAGACTCCGGGTCGAGCCCACTCAGGCGCGTCTTGCCCAGGTAGACATCGACCTTTTCGTGTTGGGACTTGCCGGGGAAGAGTGCAATTTCGACGAGTTTATCAGCGCTAAAACGCAGGACGATGGAGCCGGAGAAATAGCTGATTTCCTCTCCGCTCACGGTGTGCGGCGGGCCGAAAAACTCCTCGACGAGCTGGCGTGAATCCCCAAAGACCATGGATCCCGCTCCGCCCGACTTGGAGACGAAATCGACGCGATCTCCCGGGTAGCCGTAAATTTTCATTTAATCCTCTCCTGCTTCTGCATTGGTGGCTGCGCTATCGGTGCCCTCAGTATTCTTGCGGAGGGCTTCCTCTACGCGCTTCGATGCGCCGTCGAGGTGCGCCTCGCAAGCTTTTGCTAGGGCCTCGCCACGCTCCCAGTATTTAAGAGACTCGTCCAAGCCCATCTGGCCCAGCTCGAGGATCTTTACGGTCTCAATGAGTTCATCGCGGGCTTGTTCATAGCTCAGTTCTTCTACCGGTGGGAACGCGTCCTGGCCGGGTTGGCCGGCACCAATTGTGTCAGTCATGGGGTCAATTCCTTTTCTCTTGTGCTCTAATAAATCGTTTTAATCTGCGGCCTGGGAGGCCATTGCGGCGGCGGTAATCGAACCATCGCCAACGCGGATGCGCAGCTGCGATCCCGGGGGAGACTGCGCATAGCTGGTGACAACCTCTGGTCCGCTACCGTCGCGAGGCAGCACCTGAACGATGGCGTAGCCCCGTTCAAGTGTGGCCGAGGGGCCCAAGGCTGAGACGCGAGCACGCAACGAGGCTACCTGGTTACTTTCGCGATCCAACCGGTGCGTAACTACCCGGCGAATCAGCGCGAGGGTGCGCTCAAGTTCCTCGCGGCGCGCGTTGATCGGCACCATGGGATCGGCGAGGACCGGGCGGGAGCGGATGCTCTCGAGGCCGCGGCGTTCCCTGTCCACCCAGCCGCGCAGCGCTGCCGCCATGTGCGAGCGGGCTTCAGAGATCAGCGCATACTCTTCGGCGGCGGAAGGAACGACGCGCTTGGCCGCATCGGTGGGCGTGGCGGCGCGCAGATCGGCGACATCATCGAGCACCGGGTGGTCCGGTTCGTGTCCGATGGCGGAGACAACCGGAGTGCGGGCGTCTGCCACAGCGCGCTGGAGCGCCTCCTCGGAGAAGGGAAGCAGATCTTCCACTGAACCACCGCCGCGGGCGATGATGATGACATCGACTTCCGGGTTCGCGTCGAGAGTCCGGAGCGCGTCAATCACCTGGGTAACGGCAGTGGCTCCCTGGACAGCAGTGTTAATGACTTCGAACTGAACCGCTGGCCAACGATCCTGCGCTACGGAGAGCACATCGCGCTCGGCATGGGACCCGCGGCCGGTGATGAGGCCAATCTTCTTCGGTAGATAGGGAAGCGGCAGCTTACGGGAAGCGTCGCACAGGCCCTCCTGACGCAGCCGCTGGCGCAGCATCTCTACCCGAGCAAGAAGGTCACCAATACCGACGTGGCGGATCTCCGTGACCCACAGGGAAAAACTTCCGCGTCCGGCGTAGAAGGCGGGCTTGCCGTAGACCACGACGCGGTCGCCATCCTTGAGCGGTGAGGGGGCATTGCGGATGAGCGAGGTGTTACATGTCAACTGAACAGATTTTTCCTGTTCGACATCACGCAACGTGATGTAGGAGAGCTTCCATGTTGGCTTCATGTTCAGCTGGGTGATCTGCCCCTCCACCCAGAGGAAACCGAGGCGCTCGATCCAGCCTTTGACTTGGTCATTGACCTTGCCGACGGGCCACGGCGTTTCCGCAGAATTGGCCGGTTGGTTCACGCGCAGTCCTTTCTCTTGAGTGGTCTAGTCTCTCGGGTATGTTCCGTCCAGTGTAAGAGGCGTGCCGGACATCTGGTGCTACCGGCCAAGCCTGGCAAGCTGTAACTACAGTATGCGCGCGACTTTCGATACTCTGGGAGCCATGACTGAAACTGCAAAGAAGGTGCTCCTGGCGGCTCCCCGCGGCTATTGCGCCGGCGTGGACCGTGCTGTTGAGACAGTGGAAAAGGCGTTGGAGAAATACGGCGCCCCTATCTACGTGCGCAAGCAAATCGTGCACAACCGCTTCGTTGTTGAATCCCTGGCTAAGCGTGGTGTCATCTTTGTAGAGGAGGCTTCCGAAGCCCCTGAAGGCGCTCACCTTGTATTTTCTGCACACGGCATTGCGCCGACGGTGCGCAAGGAAGCGGAGGAACGCAAGCAGCTAACGCTGGACGCAACGTGCCCGCTGGTGACCAAGGTGCACAAGGAAGCACAGCGCTTTGAGCGCGATGGCTATCACATCTTGCTCGTCGGCCACGAGGGCCACGAAGAGGTCGAAGGCACCGCCGGTGAGGCCCCAGAGGTTACCCACTTGGTAGATGGCTTGGACGGCGTCGACAAGCTGCCGGATTTCCTCCACGATGAGAAACTCATCTGGTTGTCGCAAACCACATTGTCGGTTGATGAAACCATTCAGATCGTCAATAAGCTGCGTGAGCGCTTTCCGCACCTGGAGAATCCGCCATCAGATGATATCTGCTACGCCACTCAGAACCGTCAGGAATCGGTGAAGGCCATTGCCCCGAAGTGTGATCTCATGATCGTCGTCGGGTCCCAGAATTCCTCCAACTCAAAGCGTCTCGTCGAGGTCGCCCTAGAAGCAGGCTCTAAGGCCTCGCACCTCGTAGACTTCGCTTCGGAGATCGAAGAAGCTTGGCTGGAGGGCGTGAACACCGTCGGTGTGACGTGTGGCGCATCCGTGCCTGAACTGCTGGTCCGTGAGGTACTGGAATTCCTGGACGAGCGTGGCTACCACGACGTTGAGCAGGTGACGACCTCCACGGAGACCATCACATTCTCCTTGCCGCGCGATCTGCGTCCGGCACGCACCGCGCGTTAATCCTCGTCGTAGAGATTCTCTTCCAGCGGCTGGGAGGACCGCTGGGAGCGCTCCCGTGCGCGCCGCGCATTCTCTGCCGATTCAGCGGCGGCACGGCGGAATTCCTCCCGCTCATCTGCGTCGGGGGAGGCTTGTTTGCGCTGTTCGCGCTCCTCGGCCTGAATACGGCGGCGTTCTTCGCGGTCGCGCTCCCGGACTCGGCCGGAGCCTGTGGCTTCACGAGCAAGGAGCTCGGCTACGGAAAGACGCTCGGAGCGGTTTCGAAGGTCGGAAGCTGCGTCGGTGCGGCGCTTTTCCTGGGCTTTGGCCTCACGGCTCTTCGCGCGATTGTCGCTGCGCCACAGTCGCAGGACTGCGAGTAGCGCGCAGGCAATTACTGTGACAATAAGTACGGGGAAGTGCTGCAGCAGCGGGAAGGCCGTGGTGAGAAGCGCGGTCTTAGAAAACGGCGACGCGCCTTCTGGCAAGGCTGACGTGGAACTGATGAAGCCACCGCCCACGGTTCCCAGCGCGTAGAGCAGGGGCAATGAAATTACCAGCATGTAGAGCCCGCGGGTTTCCACCAGCCAGGTGACGGCGAGCGATCCCAGTCCAAAAATCAGGGCGAACGGCAGCCCCACGCTGCCAAGCACTCCTGAGACCGTCAAAGCCACGAGCGTTACGACGAGCGCGAGGAGAAGCGCTCGGGTAAGCGGCATCCCGCGGCGGGGAGGGCGGCGACGATTTTTGGCAACTGACACGCCCAGAGAGCTTACCGGGAATGTTGGCCAAACCGTTATTCATTCTGGGCGCGCCGCGGCCAAGAACCGACACGGCGCGGCTCCACGGGCAGGCGGTCGACGCGGGCGGGGACGTCCAATTCTTTGAGCCGCCGTGCAGTGACCGAAACGCGCGAATCCAAACTAGCCAGGCTTGCGTTATAGGCCTCCACCGCGCGCTCCAGCCCGCGGCCCACCTTGTCGTAGTGCTCATTAAGAGTGTTGAGCCGGGTGTACAGCTCGCGGCCCAGGCGCTGGACCTCGCGGGCTTTATCCTCGATCTCTTCGTGCTGCCAGCTCACCGCAACGGTACGTAAGAGTGCGAAAAGGGTGCTCGGGGTAGCGATGACGATGTTGCGCTCGAAGGCGAACTCGAGCAATTCAGCGTCGATAGACAAGGCCGCGTCCACGAAGGTGTCAGCGGGGACAAAGAGGATCACAAATTGTGGTGTGGGGGAGAAGGCCTCGATATAGTCCTTCGACGCCAGTGCCTGCACGTGGGAACGCATGAGGTGCGCATGGCGGCGTAGGTATCCAGCCCGCTCCTCCGGGTCTTCAGTCTCCATCGCGTCGAGGTAGGCACTGAGGGGCACCTTTGCGTCCACGATAATGCTGCGTCCGCCGGCCAAGTGAATGACCAGATCGGGGCGGACGAGCGAGCCATTGATGCGGGCGTTCACCTGTGAATCAAAATCCACGTGTTTGCGCATACCGCCGAGCTCGACGACGCGCTCGAGCTGCACTTCGCCCCAGCGTCCCCGAACATTCGGGGAACGCAGTGCGCCGACCAGCTTGTCCGTGCGGTCAGACAGGCGTGTCGACGTGCGGGTCACCGCTTGTACTTGGCTGCTGAGTGCTGCGAGCGATGTCGCCCGATCCTCCTCGATTTCTTGGAGCTGGAGGCCCAAACGGTCCATGGCCTTCTCTAGAGGGGCGAGTTCTGCTTGGCGGCGTTGAGACTCTTGAAGTGCACGGTGTTCCTCTGATGGCTGGGCGGACTGTGCGGAATAGGCGCGGGCCAGCCAGCCCAGAGCGGCCCCGATGATGAGGCCGAGGAACAAGAGCACTACGGGAAGGGAAGACGTCATGCCTGTCATCATGGCACGCGCCCCGGACATGGAGGCTTAGCTCTTGTCTTTTGATTGCAAAATCTGTTCGAGAGCGCCAATCGCTCGCTTAATTCCCGCTCGGGCGCCGCTATCGCGCTCACTGAAGTCTGCGTCAACGTCGACATCGATCTTTTGGTCCAGCGGGCTTGTGCCGTCGTGGGCTACATCTTCCGCAGCGCCTTCGGGTGCGGCGTGGTCCGGGATGGACAGCCACTGCTCGCGCTTCCGGTCGCCCTGCTGCTGTGTGTAGCGCCCGATGAGGAAACCGGCGACCGTTGAGAATTCCAAGTCTTCGGCGGTCCTCTCGCCGGATTGGAGCATCATCATGTCTTGGAAGTAGCGGTAGACCACCGCGATGGTCGCCGCCGCCGGAACGGCGAGGAAGCCGCCGACGAGGCCGAAGAGCGCGGAACCTACAGTCACAGAAATCAACACGATGACCGGGTGCAGGTTCATGGCCTTCGATTGCAGCCACGGGGAGAGTACGTTGCCCTCAAGCTGCTGAACTAAAAGGACCAAGCCAAGAACGAGCAGTGCTTTGGTAAAGCCCAAGGAGACCAGCGCGATGGTCACGGATAGCGCACCAGCTACAATCGCGCCCACAAAGGGGATAAAGCCGGCGATGAAGGTGATGATGGCCAGCGCCATGGCCAAAGGCACCCCGATGAGTGCGAGGCCGAGGCCGATGAAGATGGCGTCGACAAGCGAGACCACCGCCTGCGCCCGCACGAAACCGCCCAGCGTGGTCCACACACGGGTGAGCAACTCGGTGAGGTGCCAGCCGGTCCGGCGGCCCGTGGCCTGGCGCAACCAGGGGAGGAAGTTGTGGCCATCTTTAAGGAAGAAGAAGGTCAGCACCACGATGATGAAGAGCGTGACCACGATGGAGGTCGCCGTGCCAATTCCCGTGAACACGGAACCCGCAATAGAGCCGGCCTGGCGCTGCAGCCACAGGGCGATCTCATCGATGTATTGGCCGATCTCATCCGGATCGAGGTTGAGCGGCGGCCCTTGTGCCCATAGCTGCAGGCGCTGAATGCCTTCCGCAGTTTGCAGGTACAGCGTTTGGGATTGCCGCGCAAAGTCCGGAGCAATGAACATGAAAAGCGAGCCCACCGCGGTAAAGGACACGAGGATGGTTACCGCCGCAGCCAGGGCCGACGGCAACCCCTTGCGCCGCATGGCGCTCGCAATGGGAGCAAGCACAGTGCAAATAATCAGCGCGATGAGGACGGGAAGGATGCCGCGCCAGAAGTTGCCCAGCATGCGGAAGGAGGCATAAAGGAATATCCCAATGATGGTCAGGCGCAGTGCCCACAGCGATGTGGACTTGATGACCTCGCCGACCACCACAGAGCGATCCACCTGGTTGCCGGGCGGGTGCGGAGAGACAGCGTTCAGTGAAGCAGCATCGACGGAGTCATCGAAACGCCCGCCGAGCGCTGCCTCAGCGGCGGCGAACTCAGAGGAAGAGGCGTTGGGGGATGGCTGATCAGAACTCACCCCACCATCTTGCCTCAAAAGATCCGGGGTGCGTTAGGATTGGCCCCGTGAGTCTTACACTTGGAATCGTCGGCCTGCCCAACGTGGGCAAGTCCACTTTGTTTAATGCCCTGACCCGTTCCGACATCTTGGCGGCGAATTACCCGTTTGCCACCATCGAGCCCAATGTCGGACTAGTGGAGCTTCCCGATTCCCGCCTGAACCGCCTCGCGGAAATCTTCAGCTCCGAACGTATCCTTCCGGCCACCGTGTCCTTCGTGGATATCGCCGGGATTGTGGAAGGCGCTTCCAAGGGTGAAGGCATGGGTAACGCCTTCCTCGCCAATATTCGTGAAGCTGATGCCATTTGCCAGGTAGTGCGTGCCTTCGCTGATGAGAACGTCATCCACGTCGACGGCGAGGTCAACCCGGCACACGATATTTCGGTCATCAACACCGAGCTCATCCTCGCGGACCTCCAGACCATCGAGAAGGCCCTGCCGCGCTTGGAAAAGGAAGCGCGCAAGAACAAGGATCTGGCAGAAACCGTTGAAGAGACCAAGAAGGCCCAGGCCATCTTGGAGGATGACCGCACCCTCTTCGCTGCTTCCAAGAGCAACGAGATCGACCTGTCTCTCCTGCGCGAGCTGCACCTCATGACCGCGAAGCCCTTCCTCTATGTCTTCAACTCGGACGAGGCTGTCCTCACCGATGAGGCCAAGAAGGAGGAGCTGCGCCAGCTCGTAGCCCCGGCGGAGTGCGTCTTCCTCGATGCCCAGACTGAAACCGAGCTCCTTGAGCTCGACGAGGCAGAGGCTCTGGAATTGCTGGAGTCTGTCGGCCAGGAAGAGCCAGGCTTGGCGACGTTGGCCAAGGCCGGCTTCGCCACCCTCGGCCTGCAGACCTACCTGACCGCTGGCCCGAAGGAAGCCCGCGCATGGACCATCAGGCAGGGGTCCGCGGCACCGCAGGCCGCGGGTGTCATTCACACCGACTTCGAGAAGAAGTTCATCAAGGCAGAAATCGTCTCCTTCGACGACCTTGATGCTGCTGGCTCCATGGCGGAAGCCCGTAACGCCGGCAAGGTGCGCCAGGAGGGTAAGGAATACATCATGCAGGATGGCGACGTCTGCGATTTCAAGATCGGCGGCTAGCTCGTGCGCTCATAGCGCGTAGGCTGTGGGCATGAGTATCGCCCACATCCTAGACCGAGCAGCACATGCCACGCAGTGGCAAGAAGCCCTGTACAAGGACCTTCACCAGCATCCTGAGCTCAGCATGGAGGAGGAGCGCACCCGCGGCGTCATCGCGGGCAAGCTCCGGGAGTTTCCAGGGGTTGAAGTGCTTGAACTCGGCGGGGGAGTCGTCGGCATCCTCCGCAACGGTGAGGGTTCGACCGTTTTAGAACGCGCTGACTTCGACGGCCTGCCCGTCACTGAAGACACTGGCTTGGACTACTCGGCCACGGGCGAGGTTATGCACGCCTGTGGCCACGACACCCACGTGACCGCCTTGCTTGGTGCCACGGAAGCGATGGCGAAGGCCACTGACGCGTGGTCCGGTACTTTCATCGCGCTCTTTCAACCGGGCGAGGAAACCGCGGAGGGTGCACAATCCATGGTGGACGCGGGACTTACCGGCAAAGTCCCCACGCCTGACGTGGCCTTTGGCCAGCACATCTTTATTGATAAAAACGCCCCGGCCGGCACCGTACTGATTGCGCCCGGCCCGGTCTTGTCGACAGCGACCTCACTCACGGTCACCGTTTATGGCCACGGTTCCCATGGTTCGATGCCACACCTCAGCGTCGATCCAGTCGTCTTGGCCAGCTCCATAGTGTTGCGGCTGCAGACCGTCGTGTCCCGCGAAGTCGATCCTCACCAGTTCGCCGTACTGACCGTCGGCGCGCTGCAAGCGGGGTCGAAGGCCAATATCATCCCGGATTCGGCCACCCTGCGCATCAATGTCCGCGCCTATAGCGAGGAGATTCGAGAGCAAATCGTTGAGGCCATCCACCGGATCGTCAACGCCGAGTGCCAGGCAGCGATATCCCCACGTGAGCCGGAGATCACCGAAAGCGATAATTACCCGCTCACTGTCAACGATGAGGAAGTCACGAACAAGGTGCGCGCGCAGCTTGTCGACGTCCTCGGAAGCGACAACGTCCTCGACATGGAACCGTGGACCGCATCGGAGGATTTCTCGAGGATCCCCGATGCCTTTGGTACTCCGTATTGCTTCTGGGGTTTTGGCGGGCGTACTGATGGCGCGTCCATTCCTAACCACAACCCGCGTTTTGCTCCGGAGTTGCAGCCGACGCTCAGCACCGCGACGCAGGCGCTCATCGCCGCGGCCTACGCCTACCTGGGAAATTAATCTTCCATCGCCGATTGGAGCACGGAGAGCACCGTGCGCCGTGCCGCGGAATCATCGAGGTGGGAATCCACCAGCGTCACGAGTGCTTCAAGCACCAGCAGAAAAGCAACGCGCGAGGCATCCTGCAGCTCTGCACGAAATGTCCCATCCGGGGAGGGGATGACCAGCGTGTAGGAGGCGAGCTCCGCCAAGGGCGAGGAGGTAAACGAGGTCAGCGCGATGAGCTTCGCGCCCGCCTCGAAGGCTGCGGTCGCGGCTTTGAGCGTGAGCGTGGTCGACCCTGAACCGGAAACGACGAGGCACACGCACTCTGCGTCTAGTTGCGTCGCCGCGATGTGCTGGCCCATGGCCTCCGCCACGAACTCGGCTGGGCGCCCGATGCTTGTGAGGCGCAGCGCCATGGTCTGCGCCAAGGGAGCAGAGAGGCCATTGCCCACGAGGAGAACACGCTTGGCCTGCGCTACTGCCTCTACTGTCGCGGCTAGCTCATCCTCGTTGAGCAGGGAAGTAAGCCCATGCAGGTAGTTGCTGAAGGAGGCAATCTCGGTACTCATGCGGCCGACGTGGGTGGAATCGGCACCCGCCGGCGGGGTGGGGCGCTGCGCAATCTCCTGCGTGAGCGCCACACGCAACTGCTGGTACCCGTCGTAGCCCAGCGCTTTCGCGGTGCGGATGACGGAGGTACGGGACGTGCCTACCTTGGCCGCCAGCTGGTCCGCAGTGGCGTGCAGGACGAAGTCCATGTCTTCGAGGATTGCCTGGGCCACGCGTTGTTCGATGGGCTGCAGGCTCGGCATGCGCGTGGTGATGTGCGCGGAGAGTGGGGCGGAATCAGTCATAGGGGTATCTATCAGGTGAATTTGGCGGCCACGATGCGGCGGCGGATAGCGCCGGAGATGGCGTCGATGGACATGGTGATGACGATGACCACGATGAGCAGGACGCCGACGACGTCCCACTGGCGGTACTGCGTATAGCCGGTGAGCATGTCACCGATGCCTCCCACGCCGATGAGGCCGAGGACCGCGGAGGTACGCACGTTGATCTCAAAACGGTAGAGCGCGAGCGAAGCCAGCTCCGGTTGGACAATGGGCCAGGTTCCCCAGCGCACCATTTCTGCCAGGCTGCCGCCGGCTGCCTTGACCGCGTCGGCCGGGCCAGTCGGTGCGGTTTCAATGGCCTCATAGGTCCACTTCGCGTGCGTGCCGATGCCGCCGATGGCCAGAGCTAGCGCGCCCGTAAACGGGGTTAACCCGGTGACGGTGAGGATAATGATGGCGATGATGATCTCCGGTACCGCGCGGATGATGGCAAACAGCGCGCGCAGTGGTAGGCATACCCACCCCGGGGAGACCGTATTGGCAGCTAGGACACCGAGGATGGTGGAGAGGAACACGCCGAGCAGCGCACCGATCCAGGCCATCGCCACGGAGCGCCAGGTCTGCAGGAGGGCCTCACCCAGCTTGGACCAGTCCGGGTTGGAGAACATGAGCACGAGGTAGTGCCAGATGTTCGAGGGCAAATCTTTAAGAGCCGTCAGATCAACGCGAATGTAGCCAAAGGACAGCGCCAAGATCATAAGGATTCCGGCCCACGCAGCGAAGACTCCCCAGCTGCGGGAGCGGGAGGGAAGTACATGTGCAGTGCTCATCGCAGCCTCTTTCGCAGGTTGACGGACACGATCTCCAGGGCGATGACCACGACGAGCAGCTCGAGCACGATGGCGGAGAGTGCGTCATAGCGGTAGAAGCCGCGGACTTCGTCGATCAGCAGGCCAATGCCACCAGCGCCCACGAGGCCGAGGACCGCGGAGATGCGGACGTTGAGCTCGAGGGAGTAGATCACCTGGCTGGCAAAGACCGGCCAGGTCTGCGGCAGGGCAGTAACCCGGTTGATCTGGGTTTGCGTGCCGCCGGCGGCGCGGCCGGCCTCCATATAAGAATCATCTGCGGAGTCGATGGCTTCGGAGACGAGCTTGACCACGATGCCGACGTCGAAGAGCACCAGCGTGATGATGCCGGGCAGGGCACCGACGCCGAGCATGGCCACGAGGATGGTGGCGTAGACCAAGTCGGGCACCGCGCGGACAACGTTGACGATGCCGCGCACTAGCGAGCGCCACGGTGTCGATGGGTTGGTGGGCCGCGCCGCCCACAGGGATAGGGGCAGAGCGATGACCGCGGAGATGGCGGCACCGACGACGGCCATGGCGAGGGTTTCAAGCATCGGCTCCCACGTGCGCGGGAGGATGGACCAGTCGGGGCTGAACATCAGGGCCAAGCGGTCGGCGCCGTTGCGCCAGTTGCGAGCGATCTGCCCAAAGTCGATCTCGATTCCGCCCCAGGCGGGGACGCAGGTGGCGATGGTGAGCGCGAGAAAAGCAGCCAGCCCGCCAAGGATGCCGGGCCAGTTGCGCTGCCGTGGGGGAAGTACCGCCGTCATGCCCGGCTCTCCTGACTTCCCAGCTGGTCTTCCTCGCGGATGCGCCGGCCGTAGATGGCTTCGAAATCCTCCACGGTGGAGCCCGCGGCGGGCCCATCGAAAACTATCTTGCCGTGGCGAATGCCGATGATGCGCGAGGCGTAGTCTTGCGCCAGATCCACCAGGTGCAAGTTCACCAGGGTGGTCAGGTCCCGCTCGGTATTGATGCGGCGTAGATCCTTCATCACGGAGTGGGCAGTGGGCGGGTCTAGGGAGGCGACGGGTTCATCGGCCAGCATGATCGCCGGCTTCTGGGACAGGGCGCGGGCGATGGCCACGCGCTGCTTCTGGCCGCCCGACAAGGCGCCGGCCTTATTCCACGCCTTGTCGAGGATCCCTACGGAGTCGAGGGCCTCGGCGATGATTGCTTTGTCCTCGGCGGTAGAGATTCCCAACAGGGTGCGCCAGCTGGGATTGTGAGAAAAGCGCCCGACGAGGACATTGGAGAAGACGCTCGCGCGGTCGGCTAGGTTGAACTCCTGGAAGATCATGCCGATGCGGCCGCGTAGCTTCCGCAGCTGTGCTCTTTTCGCTGCGGAAATCTCGTGGTCGCCGACGAAAATCTTGCCGGATGTCGGTTGCACGAGGCCGTTGATGCTGCGGATGAACGTGGATTTGCCAGAGCCGGACAGGCCGACGATGGCGACGAATTCGCCGGGAGCGATGTCCACGGAGACGTCGTCGAGCGCCAGCGTTCCGTTGGGGTAGCGCACCGAGACATTCTCGAAGCGGATTCCCCACGCTTTCTCCTCCGTCATGGGTGAAGCCTTTCTGAGTAGGGGCGTCAGGCTACTGGGCGAAGCGCTCGTTGACCTTGCGCGCCATATCGATGGATTCCTGCTTGGCGGGAACCCAGTCGGTGATGTCGAAGATGGCGGACATGGTGTCCGGATCAACCTCGGAGAAGCCGTCCATGAGGTCGGTGATCTGGCCGCGCAGATCCTCCGGCACCTCATCAGAAATCACGACGCCACCGTTGGGGTACATGTCGGTGTAGCCGAAGACCACGAGCTTCTCGGCCAGACCTGGGGCCTCCGACGCGTCGATGGTGGAACGCGCATCCCAGAAGCTGAAGCCCACCTCGGCATCGCCGTTGTAGACCGCCATGATGGAGGCATCGTTGGAGGTCACTGGCACCTTTTTGAGGCTGTCGACGTCGATGCCCTGGGATTCCATGGCCATGACCGGCAGCTGGTATCCGGCGGGGGAGGTAGCACCCAGCATGGCGACGGTGGTCTCCCCATCGATCTTCTTGAGCGCCTCGAGGCCCTTCGGACCCTGGCCCTTGTTCTCCTCCGGGGTGGCGGTGCCGTTGCAGTACAGGTAGTCGGCACCGCTGGCAGCATAGGTGGAGGCCACCGGCTCGTCCTCGCAGTACTTGTCGGGGTTGTTGGTGACGAACTGGCCGGCGTAGGAATCCGCGCCGAAGCGCTCGTCCTGCAGTACGGCGTGAGCGCCGTACATGTCTTCTGCAGAGGCCAGCTGCGCGGCGGAGGCGATGGCGATATCTGCCTGGCCGGAGCCGATGGCCTCGACGGCGGCCTGGTAGTCCTTGGTCACGACTCCCTCGACCTCGATGCCGAGCTCCTCGGAAAGGTAGTCAGTCAGCGGCTTTGCGGTGGTGACGAGATCGTTGACCTTCTCGTTCGGGATGAGCGCGAGGGTGAGCTTGTCGGGGGAGTTCGAGTCATCGGTTGAGGAGGAATCAGAGGAGCAAGCGGTCAGGGAGAGCGACAGTGCAAGGGCGGAGGCAGCGAGGGCGGTGAAACGGCGCATGAGAATGTCTTTCTGTGTCGAGGGGTGGAGTGCTAGAAGGCGGAAGATAGTTCAGAAAAGATGTCGGTGACGCGCTGAGCGCGCCACGTGGGGTTGGCGTCTGCGGGGGTGGCGAACGGTGTTTCCAATAAAACGGTGCGCCCGCCACGGGCAGTCACGGGAGCGAGATCGAAATCCCAGATATCGCCGAAAGCGATGATGGGGCTATCGGGGAAATCAGATTCGAGGATTCGAGTCAAGCCGTCGGGCTTGCCCACCCTCGTGTAGATGGCGTCGAAGGAGTTGCTCAGCCCCAAAACCTTTAGCGCCTCTGCGAGGCCAGTTTCGGGGGAGTTGGTGGCGAGAACCGCGCGGCCGGGATACGAGCCTAGAAACTCGGCGAGGCCTTCGGGCGCTTTGATTCCGGTGTCCGCAAGGTTTAGTCGGGAGGCCATGTAGGCCTGTTGGCAGGAGTCCTCCGGGACATCGCAATCCGCGGCGAGGCTGCGGACGAGGTCGTAGCCGTCGCAATAGTGCACTAGGGAGGCGTCGTTCGTTGAGAGCATGCGTTCGGCGGTGTGGGGGATGGAGTGGTTTCCGGTTGCCTCCCCGATGTGGCGGGCATAGGCCAGCACGGGCCCGTGGCCCAGGCTAACGGTGCCGTCGAAATCGAAGAGGAGAACTGGGGGAGATATGTCTTTGGACATGAAGTACAAACTAACGACGGTGTATGTACTTTACGACCACACGCGGTAAACAATGCGTGAACAGTACGTGCACACTCGCCCTTGGTACCCTGACTCACGGTAAATAGAAATTTTCCTCAGCGAAGGACATATAGAAAGACGCACATGTCTCTTCCAACCGAGCAACTGCTGCTCGAACGCTTCATGAAGCTCTCCATTGCCACCGCAGTGGCCACGATCGCGCTCAAAGTCGTCGCTGCTGCGGCGACGGGATCGGTGGGCTTTCTTTCCGACGCCCTCGAATCCGGTGTGAACCTCGTAGCCGCCGTCGTGGGGTTTGTGGCTATCAAAATTGCGGCGAAGCCGGCAGACGCAAACCACCAGTTCGGCCACGGCAAGGCCGAGTATGTTTCCGCGTTGGTAGAGGGCGCGATGATTTTCGTGGCCGCCGCGATGATCATCTACACGGCCATCCGCCGATTTCTGGTTCCGCAGCCGCTGGAGCAACCTGGGCTCGGCCTCTTACTGTCACTCATCGCCTCTTTGCTGAACTTGGGCGTGGGCCTCCTGCTTGTGCGTGCAGGCAAGCAACACCGCTCAGCTACCTTGCAGGCGGACGGAAAGCACTTGCTTACCGACGTCTGGACGTCCGTCGGCGTCCTCCTCGGCATTGGTGCGGTCGCACTGACTGGCTGGCTGTGGTTGGATCCCGTCATCGCGCTGGCAGTGGGCATTAACATCTTGTGGACTGGGTACAAGCTGCTCAAGGAATCCTTGAGCTCCCTGTTGTCGGAGTCTCTACCGAAGGAAGAGCACGCCCAGCTGGACGCGCTTCTCAATGAGCTGGAGGGCCGTCACGATGTTTCCTTCACCTCACGCCGCACGGTCGCGGCAGGGCGCCAGCGCCTTGTTTACCTCACCATGGATGTTCCCGGCGAGTGGACGGTGCTGCACTCGCACACAATCGCCGACCGCATCGAAGACGCCATCGATGAGCTTTTTCCCGGTGCGGAAGTGTTTATCCATGTCGAGCCCGAAGGAACGGTTCATCGCCGCATCCTACGGATGCCGTAGGCTGGCTACGCCGCGCCCGCCTTCCATGACCCACGGCCAACTGAGGCCATTTCGAGTGAGGACGTTTGCTCGGATCTCATCGGGCACGATCCAATCCTTGTTGGCATAGCCCAGCAGGTATTCGTCGAAGGCGGGGAGTTCGAGCCGGATTTTTAAGGCACCGTCGATTTCGCTCGCGGTGACATCCTCCTGCCAGCCCGCCATCCACAGTGTCTGCCCATCATGGCTAACGATCGTGGCCTCCGTGCTCGCAAGAGCCTTGGCAGCCTGGGATTTGCTGAGCTTGGACCATGTTTGGAGGTCGGCTACGGATACGGGGCCGTGGCCTTCGACATAGCGCTGGGCTAGCTCTGAGAGCGGTTGGTCCGGTTCACGCTGGACGGTAGGTAGCGCATCGACATGGAGGAAGGTCTCTTGGTTGCCAGCTTTTGGGCCCTGTACCAAGTCACCGGCACCGCCGAATGCGCGGAGTAGGTGGGAGCCCCTGCCTTCTGTGGGGTCCACTCCAACCTCAGCGAAAATCTCGTAGACCTCCGTGCGAGTGAGAGGCTCGGTGGCTGCGCCATGTAGTGCTTCCGAAGCTGCTGCCATCATGTCTTCGCTGAGCCCCAAGCTCGGTCGCCGGGATTTCTGGCTGGAGGCCACGCGCGGATAGAGCAAGCGGGACATCCAGCGGACGTCGGCAGCCGGCATGAAGTGCAGCGTGCCGCGCTGTGGCCAACAGCGCACCACGCGATAGTGTCCAACTTCACCGAGCACCTCTTGATCAGTGCAGCCGGCGCGAAGGGCTAGTGCTGTGATGCCGGCATCGTAGGTCTGCCCCTGCAGAGCGAGGAGATGCTCAGCGACGTCCAGCGCCGAGGCGAGCGATGGCCTCGCGGCCGATGGGGCGAGGCCTTGAGCAATGAGCCGGCGGGCTAGAAGTTCGTCGCGGTTAAGTTCCTTCATGGCTGTCTACATTAGAGCCGGAAGGTCTTCATCAGCTGCATGCCCGTCGAAACCAGCTGGCGGAAGCGTTCCGGTGAGACGTACTCCGACGGCGCAAGCGGGTGCAGGCGCTGCTCGGCCACGGTGCGCTCGTTGGCCCACAGGCGCATGCCGGTAATACCGTGGCGGTGGTTCAGGCCAGATTCCTTGACGCCTCCACCTGGCGCGGCGATAGAACCGTAGGCGGCGGCGAAGCCTTCGTTGATGTTGACCATGCCGGCCTCTAGCTGGGAGGCAACCTTCCACGCGCGGCGGGAATTTCCGGACCATACTGAGGCAGAAAGACCGTAGGTGGTGTCATTGGCGCGCTGGATGGCCTCGGCATCGGAGCTCACCGGGTATACCGCCAACACTGGGCCGAAAGTCTCGGTGGCATAGAGATCCATCTTTGGGGTCACGCCGGTGAGCACGGTGGGCTCATAGAAGAAGGGCCCAAGATCCGGCCGAGCCTTTCCGCCATATACCACGGTGGCGCCCTTGGACAGGGCGTCCTCGACGTGGGAAACTACTGCATCGAGCTGGCGCTGCGAGGTCAGCGAGCCGATGGTGGCAGCATCGGAGAATGCTGCCCCGAGCACTTGCTGGTCCAGGGCGTTCTTGAGTTCTGCGAGGAACTCCTCAAAGACGCTCTCGTGGACATAGGCGCGCTCGGCGGACATGCACAGCTGCCCGGAGGAGGAGAAGGCGGTGCGTACGGCACCTTGGGCGGTGGGTTTAAGGGGGGCGTCGTCAAGCACGAGCATCGGGTTCTTGCCGCCCAACTCCAGCATGGTGGGGATGAGGCGCCCCGCGGCCTGGGTGGCAATCGACTTGCCAGCCTGGGTGGAACCGGTAAAGGAGAGCCCATCCACCAGAGGAACCAGGGCGTCACCCACCTCGGCACCCAGGCCGGGAACCAGCTGCCAGGCGGCCTCCGGAAGGCCCGCCTCAATGGCTAGGCGTCGCAGCAGAATTGCCGTCAACGTGGTCTGGGAGTCCGGCTTGTGTACCACGGCATTGCCGGCGGAGAGTGCTGCCAGGACGTCGCCCACGCCCAAGGACAGTGGGTAATTCCACGGGGAGATGAGCCCCACCACGCCGAGTGGGTAGTACTGCGTGCGTGTCTTGGTCAGCACGGGAAGCGCGCCGGGGTGGCGGTCGTTTCCGAAAGCTTTGCGGATGTTGACGGCATAGAACCGAGCACAGTTATATAGATCCATCAGCTCGTCATAGGCGTGGGAGCGGGACTTGCCGTTTTCGGCTTGGATCAGGTCGAGGATGAGCTCCTCGTTCTCGTGAACGAGGTCGTGCAGGCGCAGCAGGATAGCGGCGCGGTCACCTTGCCCGACGCCGGTGCGCGCATAGGTGACTGCCTTCTCGACGTCCCCGGCGGTGGCGACGGGGAAGCTAAAGAGCTTGTCACCGCTAAACGGCGCGTGAGCTTGGTTCTGCTCACCCGTGCCGCGAACATCGCGGGCGGGGTCCGTATCCAAGAAATTGTGCACTCGCTGGGGCAGGCGTGTCTGAGTGAAGGTTTTCATGCGGTCTATTGTCCCAAAAATATGGGATGCCGCTATGAGTTTTTTGAGATTTGTCTCACAAACTAAACTAGTTGTGGTTAGGATGACGCTATGCCAATCCTCGCGACCACTCCACAGGCCCAGGTGCGTTCGGCCGTTGAGCCGCTCGTCAGGTCCGGTGAAAGCTCAGCGCCCGTCGGCGTTATCGACCTCGATGCATTCGACTACAACGCTGCACAGATGCCCACCCGCGCCGGGGGACTGCCCATCCGCGTGGCCTCGAAGTCAATACGCAGCGTGGCGGCACTACGCCGTGCCCTCGAGCATGAGGGCTACCGAGGCATCCTCGCGTATTCCGTACCGGAGGCGCTGCATCTGGTCGGGGAGGGTTTCCGCGACATCGTAGTGGCCTACCCGAGCGTTAACCGTCAAGCCCTGCGTGAGCTCGCCGCAGATGACACGGCGCGCGAATCCATCACCGTCATGGTGGATAGCGTGGAGCTGTTGAGCCTGCTCGAGGGTTCTGTACGCGTGGCCATCGATATTGATTGCACGCTCCACTTGCCGGGTGCGGTTATCGGCCCGCGGCGCTCGCCCGTGCGCACTCCGGAACAGGTCTCAGCGCTGGCGCGTGAAGTCGTTCGGCGCGGGCACAGGCTTGTGGGGCTCATGGCTTATGAAGGCCAGGTGGCCTCCGTCGCGGATGGCCTGCCAGGTCCAGTGGGAGCGGTCAAGCGTTGGTTGCGTTCAAAGTCCATGGCGGACCTCGCCCCGCGGCGCCGAGCCTGCGTGGCGGCCGCGCGGGAGGTGGCGGACATCGAATTCGTCAACGGCGGTGGCACGGGCAGCCTCCAGGAATCCGCGGCCGAGGGAACTTTGACCGAGCTGGCCGCTGGCTCCGGCTTCTATACGCCAGCGATCTTCGATGATTTCACTGGCATTAACCACAAGGCGGCCGCGTTCTTCGTCTGCCAAGTATCCCGTGTGCCCGCGCCGGGCTGGGCCACGGTCAACTCCGGCGGCTGGATCGCCTCCGGCCCTCCCGCGAAGGATCGCGTCCCCGTACCGGTGTGGCCGGCGGGCCTTAGCTACTCCAGCACGGAGGGTGCCGGTGAGGTACAGACTCCGCTGCGCGGGGCTGACCTGAGCGTCGAGGACCTGGTGTGGTTCCGCCACGCCAAGGCGGGGGAGATGACAGAAAACGTCGACCGCCTCCTCGCCGTCGGGCACGACGGCGTTGATGTATGGGACACCTATAGAGGACAAGGATGGACACTCCGATGACAACCACATTTAGCAATTGGGCAGGTTCGGTTGCTGCGAAACCGCAGGAGTTTGTACAGCCCTCCCGCATAGACGAGATCCCCGGAATTATTAGCCGCTCCCGCAGCGTGCGTGCGGTGGGCGCCGGCCACTCCTTCACTCCCATCGCGGCAGGGGAGGAGACGATGCTCAACCTAGACCACGTGAGTGGGCTGGTGAGCGTCGATAAGCAGCGCAAACGCGTCCGGTTCCTGGCCGGCACTCGCTTGCGGGATGTGCCTAGGCTCCTGCGCCCGTTTGGGCTTGCCCTGGCTAACCAGGGCGATGTGGACCCGCAATCGCTGGCGGGTGCGATTTCGACCTCGACCCACGGCACCGGCATCAATTACACGGGATTTGCGGGGACGGTCACTGGGCTGACGCTTATCGACGCCGACGGCAACACCCGCACCTATTCCATCGACGAGGACCCGGAGCTCCTGCGCCTCGTAGTCGTCAGCGTGGGCGCGCTCGGCGTGGTCGTCGAAGTTGAAATGCAGTGCGTGGATGCCTTCGACCTGCTGGCTGAGGAGTCTGGCATTGACTTCGATGAGCTGATGGATAATTGGGAGGAGCTCTCCCGCAGCGTCGATCACTTCGAGTCCTATTGGTTCCCGCATACCGACCGCGCCATGGTCAAGGCCAACACGCGCCTCGAACCGAATGGGGAGCGCCGCTCACGGCTTAAGCAGCTTATCGACGACGAGCTCATCGGCAACGGCGCCTTTGCCGCCGCCTTGGCGTTGGGGCGCCTGATTCCGGGAACGATTCCGACCCTTAATAAGTTCGCCACCTCGGTCATTTCTCATAATCGCTACCGTTCCGCCGCCCACGACGTGTTTGTCAGCCCGCGCCGGGTTCGTTTCCACGAGATGGAGTACGCCGTGCCGCTTGCCGACGGCCCCGCCACCGTCCGCGAAATCCGTCGCTTCATCGATGAACAGGACTGGCGCATCGGATTCCCGATGGAGCTGCGCACGACGGCCGCGGATGACGTTGCTCTCTCGACGGCATCTGGCCGTGAGTCGATGTACATTGCATTCCACATTCCGCGTGCGTTGAATCCGCAGGACTACATGCCGAAGCTGGAACCCATTTTCCGCGCGGCCGGTGGGCGCCCGCACTGGGGGAAGATGAACTCCCTGTCCCGGAACGACTTTGCTCAACTTTATACAAGATTTGATGAGTTCTGTGAGCTGCGTGAAGAGATGGATCCGGAGTGGAAGTTTGGTTCATCCTACCTGCGAAAACTGTTCGGGTAGGGGCGTCGTCAAGCGCCGTGCAACCCGTGAATTGGATTCGAAAGTATCTCTGATCTTTGGTAGCGTGTGGAAGTCTTAATTCCATAACGCTATCGAAGAAGGTGTCTCAAACGTCCTCTGAATCCCAGTCCCTCATTACGCCGACATTCGTGTTTGCGTGGTTGGTAAATTTCGCCCAGTTCACGGTCTTCTATCTGCTTGTGACCATCATGGCGCTCTATGCCGTGGAGCAGTTTCAGGCTTCGGATACGGCGGGCGGGTTTGCGTCCAGTGCCTTTGTGGTGGGGGCGACAATTGCTCGTCTCTTCTCCGGTTACATCGTTGACGCGGCTGGGCGAAAACGCTCGTTGGTGGCCTCGCTTATTGTGGTGGCTGTAGCCATGGCGCTGTACATGCCAGCGCACTCGTTGCCGATGCTTTTTGCCGTCCGTATTTTGCACGGCTTCGGTTATGCGGTGGCCTCGACTGCTGTGATGGCAGTGGCGCAATCGGTGATTCCGGACCACCGTCGTGCCGAGGGGACCGGCTACTTCGCCTTGGGGACGACCCTAGCCACTGCCTTTGGTCCAGCGGCTGGTTTGGCGATTGTCCACCAAGCTGGCTATAACACCGTGTTTATGGTGGCGCTGACGCTTACGGTAGTGGCCTTGGGGTTGGGACTCGTCGTCAAGGCACCGGCGCAGGAGCGTCGAAGCGTCTCCTTTTCCTTGGGAAATATCGTGCACCCAGCGGTGGCGCCTTTTGGCGTCTTTATCCTTTTGGTTGGCGTCGCGTACACGGGCATCATTACGTTTCTAAACGGCTACTCCTCCCATGCGGGCCTGGAGAAGGGCGCTAGCTACTTCTTCCTGGCCTATGCGGTGGTGAGCCTCATTCTGCGCTTTGTGCTGGGCAAGCTGCAAGATCGTCGCGGTGACAACATCATCATCTATTCCTCGCTCGTCTTCTTTATTGCTGGCTTGGTAGTCCTTGCTCTGGCTGCAGCTGATTGGCAGATCATTGCTGCGGGTGCCTTGGTGGGCTTTGGTTACGGCTCAATTCTTCCGGCGGGCCAGGCTATCGCCGTGCGCCTGGTGCCGATGCACGAAATGGGTGCGGGGATCTCGACCTTCTTCTTGCTGCTAGACCTAGGTATTGGCTTTGGTCCGATTCTGCTGGGGCAGATCATCTCCGCGGCGGGTTACTCCGTCATGTACTGGATGTTGGCTGCCTTGATGCTGGTGGCTTCGGTGGTCTACTTCTTCGTTCACGGGCGCAAGGACATCGCGCGCGGTGATGTGCGGTACGAATAATTTACTCACTGGCGTCGCGCTTTCCGACGCCTAGTAGATCCCCATGCCCCACGTGCCACCAACAACGCGCGTGGGGCATTATTCGTTTTGTGTCAGTCACCGCTACTGATTGAGGATCGAACGGCCTAGCTAACCCGTGGTGGCTACCCCCGTTTGTAGTAACGACTTGACGTGAATTTACTGCTGGCTATGGCTATGTGTGGTGGGGGTCGGTAGAATCATGGTTAGAACATTTCTTCTAACTCATGTTTCTCG
>NZ_KV803974.1:0-201 GCF_001811255.1 Corynebacterium sp. HMSC068H04 | reverse complement strand
GGTAGACACCTGATATCCAGCCCAGTTGGGTTGGGAAGAAAGGTAATCTACCACCATGCCTAGGTACTCCGAACAGTTCAAACGTGATGCTGTGGCCCTCTACGAAAACAATGAGGACCTCTCACTTCACGCGGCTTCAGCAGAGCTAGGAGTCAATCGCTCCTCACTTTATTCCTGGCTTAAGCAGTACGGCACCGGCAA
>NZ_KV803973.1:0-440 GCF_001811255.1 Corynebacterium sp. HMSC068H04 | reverse complement strand
TGCTTTGTGGGTGCGGGTGTGTGGGGTGGTTCTTTTTCGCGCGGGAAGCTAGTCGAAGCGTACAGTCCGCCCCTTTGTCGGACAACGGCTTTCGCGGCATAAACCGCTCCGGCGCGCTGCGCGCTTGTCGCTATTTATTCCACGATCCTTATGCCCTCTGGCGGGTCGGCCTGTTCGCCTCTTGGTAGCTTCCCACCAAAGGGAAAAAGAACGAGGGGGCGGGAAAGGTGGACTTGTGTGTAGGCGAGCCCTGCCGAGGTTGTTGCCTGTCGTTGGCTAAAAAGCCTGGTCAGTGGCTGGAAAAAGTTGGAAAAATATAGCTATACCACTTGCTATTAGTATAGCTATTGGGTAAGCTATGGGTATAGCGGAAAGGGGGAGACCCTGGAAGCTATATCGCTTGACACCGATTGAAAGGAGCGCCAGAAATGGCCACCACC
>NZ_KV803972.1:0-11006 GCF_001811255.1 Corynebacterium sp. HMSC068H04 | reverse complement strand
GGGGTCAGCTTCATCCCACCCTGGGGCACACCGATAACCGCAATGCCGGAATACCAAGAAGCAGTAGCCAGACTCAACGCCGAACAAGCAGGACAACCACCAGACCCACCACCCGACAGCAGTTAATGTCCCAAACATAGAGAGGACAGCGCCACGCCTGATAACGGTCTGCACCCGTCAGTCGAAGCCACACTGACGGGGATACCGGCGATCCCTAACCACGATTCACGCGCTTCCCACCGGGGGTTAAGCCCTTAAAGGGCCAAACCCGCCAACCGAAAGATGGTTGACGGGCACATCGGTGATCCCTAGTCGCAATCCATGTCGAGACTCCCACACACGCGGACTACTCGGAGGAGCTCCACGGCTCCGACTCCGCGAGGATGAGTTCCTTTATGGTGCCGAACTTGTGCATGGTGCCGCGTGAGAGGTGGACACGGAAAGGTTTTCCGACTTCGCCCTCCTCGATGCGGTGCCAGGAGAAGTCGGTGCGGACGAGCTCTCGATTCTTGCGCTCGATGATGTGCAGGCCGTGGTCGAGGAGGATTGTTTCCGCGTCGGTACGGATGAACCACACGCGGTCCCCCACGCTTCGGCGCTTGAGGCCTGACAGGGCTCGATGGTCCTCGCGCAGGCGGGTGACGGACTCGACAACACCGAACCGGTGATCAAAGCCCTCGGCATCGGCTATGACGAGCGGCCGGCCTGGACCGACAGGGCGCAGCGCAGAAACCCGCCACGCCACCGGTTGCCCGAGCTGGCCATCCTTAGACACGGGGCGTACAACCGCCACGCAATCGGACGGAGAAGTGAGCTCGATGTTCGCCCGGTGTTGAGTCGGGGCTGGTGCGGTGGACGGCTGCATCGAGGTGGATGCGGTAGGCGCCTGAGGAACCAACGTCACCCGGTGCGTCGGCGTGATGACGAGCCAGAGACCTTCGGTGACCAAGTTGGCGTCGAGAGGCACAAGCGGTGGGTGGACGGCGACCATGGACTCCAAGCGGGCCGTGAGGTCGTCGTCAGACACGCCCCAGCCGTACCCTTCTGCCGCCAGCATGCCGAACAGGGTTCCCAGGGGAAGATCCGGCTGACCTTCCCACGCAGCGCGCAAGGCGGCGAGGGTGCGGTCAATGCGGGTTGGGTCAAACATGATACTTAAGCCTAGTAGGCCCGCGATCACCAAAGCCGCCCAACCCCAACAGGGATTGAGCGGCTTTCAGACCTGCTAATCAGGAAAGGCCTTTAGCCTTAGCGAGAATTAGTCGAGGATCTTGGTAACGCGGCCAGCGCCGACGGTGCGGGAGCCCTCGCGGATAGCGAAGCGCAGGCCCTCGTCCATAGCGACCGGCTGGATGAGCTCTACGGACATCTCAACGTTGTCGCCCGGCATAACCATCTCGGTGCCCTCAGGCAGCTTGATGACGCCGGTAACGTCGGTGGTGCGGAAGTAGAACTGCGGACGGTAGTTGTCCATGAACGGGGTGTGGCGGCCGCCCTCTTCCTTCTTCAGGACGTAGACGGAACCCTCGAACTTGGTGTGCGGGGTGTAAGCGCCCGGCTTGATGACAACCTGGCCACGCTCGACGTCCTCACGCTTGGTACCACGCAGAAGCAGACCACAGTTGTCGCCAGCCTCGGTGTAGTCCATCATCTTGCGGAACATCTCGATACCGGTAACGGTGGTGGAGGTAGCCTTGTCGCGGATACCGATGATCTCAACGTCCTCGTTGACGTTCAGGGAACCACGCTCAACACGGCCGGTAACAACGGTACCGCGGCCGGTAATGGTGAAGATGTCCTCGATCGGCATCAGGAACGGCTTGTCCAGCTCGCGCTCCGGATCCGGGATGGAGTCATCGCAAGCCTGCATCAGGTCAACGATGGACTGTGCCCACTTCTCGTCACCCTCGAGAGCCTTGAGAGCGGAGATGTGAACGATCGGAGCTTCCTCGTCGTAGTCCTGCTCGGCGAGCAGCTCGCGGATCTCCATCTCGACGAGCTCGATGATTTCCTCATCGTCAACCATGTCGCACTTGTTCAGTGCAACGAGGATGTACGGAACGCCAACCTGGCGAGCGAGGAGCACGTGCTCACGGGTCTGCGGCATCGGGCCATCGGTTGCAGCAACAACCAGGATGGCACCGTCCATCTGAGCAGCGCCGGTAATCATGTTCTTGATGTAGTCGGCGTGGCCCGGGGCGTCCACGTGTGCGTAGTGGCGCTTCGGGGTGGAGTACTCAACGTGGGAGATGTTGATGGTAATACCGCGCTCCTTCTCCTCAGGAGCCTTGTCGATCATGTCGAAGGCGAAAGCGGTGTTCTCCTCCGGGTAAGCGTCAGCCAGAACCTTGGTGATCGCTGCGGTGGTGGTGGTCTTGCCGTGGTCGACGTGTCCGATGGTGCCGATGTTCACATGCGGCTTCGTACGCTCGAACTTCTCCTTTGCCACTGTTTGTCCTCCTGGACTCTATGGCGGCTACGTATTTCGCAGCCACGTGGTTTGTATTGCCATTGGCACTTCGAGCCGAAGCTCATAAGCGCTAATGACGCTTTCTTACGTGCCAGTTACACGATCCTAGATTTATGCCGCAGTTTTTTCAAACTGCCCAAATAGGAGGTAACCCCGCCCATCAGGTGCGGACGTTGACCCTCGACAAGAATCAATTTAAAGGATCCTGGGAGGGTAACGGCCGGCTCAACGCGCAAAGTGTTTACGCACTCAGCGGACCGCTACCTCCCCAGCGCTGGGGCTGGTGCCTACTGGCGAAGACTACCAGCCCCACAAGGCAGGGAGTCCATCGGACCCCCCTTAAACCTTAGGCCTTGGCGCCGGTGCGCTCCTCGATGATGGCCTGTGCCACGGAGGACGGAACCTCAGCGTAGGAATCGAAGACCATGGTGAAGTTTGCACGGCCTGCGGTGGAAGAACGCAGGTCGCCGATGTAGCCGAACATCTCGGACAGCGGCACCTTAGCCTTAACCACCTTGGCGCCGGAGCGGTCCTCCATAGCGAAGACCTGGCCGCGGCGGGAGGAGATGTCACCGTTGACGGTGCCCATGTACTCCTCCGGGGTGACGACCTCAACGGCCATGATCGGCTCGAGCAGAACCGGCTTTGCCTTGGCGACGGCCTCCTTGAGGACCTGAGAACCGGCCAGCTTGAAGGCCATCTCAGAGGAGTCGACGTCGTGGTAAGCGCCGTCCTCAAGGGTGGCCTTGATGTTCACCAGCGGGAAGCCAGCGACGAAGCCGTACTGCATAGCGTCCTGGATACCAGCGTCGACAGACGGGATGTACTCCTTCGGAACGCGGCCACCGGTGACGGCGTTCTCGAACTTGTAGGTTGCGGACTCGCCCTCTTCCAGCTCTTCCGGATCCGGGTTGTAAGGCTCGATGGTGACGATGACCTTCGCGAACTGACCGGAACCACCAGTCTGCTTCTTGTGGGTGTAGTCCAGGGACTCGACCTTCTTGCGGATGGTCTCGCGGTAGGCAACCTGCGGGTTACCGATGTTTGCCTCAACCTTGAACTCGCGCTTCATGCGGTCCACCAGGACGTCGAGGTGGAGCTCGCCCATACCGCCGATAACGGTCTGGCCGGTCTCTTCGTCGAGCTCGACGGTGAACGTCGGATCCTCGGCAGCCAGCTTCTGAATAGCGGTACCCAGCTTCTCCTGGTCGGCCTTGGTCTTCGGCTCGATGGAGACCTTGATAACCGGGTCCGGGAAGTCCATGGACTCCAGGATGATCTGGTTGTCCTTGTCACACAGGGTGTCACCGGTGGTGGTTTCCTTCAGACCAATGACGGCGTAAATGTTGCCGGCATCCGCCTGCTCCACCGGGTTCTCCTTGTTGGCGTGCATCTGGAACAGCTTGCCGATGCGCTCCTTCTTACCCTTGGTGGAGTTCATAACCTCGGTGCCCGGCAGAACCTGGCCGGAGTACACGCGGGTGAAGGTCAGCTGACCGAAGAACGGGTGAGCAGCAATCTTGAAGGCCAGTGCGGAGAACGGGGACTCCACGGACGGCTTACGGGTGATGACCTCATCCTCGTTGCCCACAGCGTGGCCGGTGATCTCACCGACGTCGAGCGGGTTCGGGAGGTATGCCACGACGGCGTCGAGAAGCGGCTGGATGCCCTTGTTGCGGTAAGCGGTACCACACAGGACCGGGTAAATCTCAGAGGCGACGGTCATCTTGCGGATGGCGGTCTGGATTTCTTCCTTGGTCAGCTCCTCGCCACCAAAGTACTTCTCCATGAGGGCCTCGTCGGACTCAGCAACGGCCTCGAGCAGCTTCTCGCGGTACTCCTCGGCCTTCTCCTGCAGGTCGGCCGGGATCTCCTCGATGGTGGGCTCAGCGCCGGTCTCGACCTTGCCGCGCCAGGTCACGGCCTGCATGTCGATGAGGTCGACGACGCCGTCGAAGTCATCCTCAGCGCCGATCGGCAGCTGCAGAACCAACGGCTTAGCGCCGAGGCGGTCGATGATGGTCTGGACGGTGAAGTAGAAGTCCGCACCCATCTTGTCCATCTTGTTGACGAAGCAGATACGCGGAACGTCGTACTTAGCGGCCTGACGCCACACCTGCTCGGACTGCGGCTCGACGCCTTCCTTACCGTCGAAGACGGCAACAGCACCATCGAGAACACGCAGGGAGCGCTCCACCTCAACGGTGAAGTCAACGTGGCCCGGGGTGTCGATGATGTTGATCTGGTTGTTCTTCCAGAAACAGGTAACGGCGGCGGACGTAATGGTGATGCCGCGCTCCTTCTCCTGCTCCATCCAGTCGGTGGTGGAAGCACCGTCGTGGGTCTCGCCGACCTTACGGTTGATGCCGGTGTAGAAGAGAATACGCTCAGTCGTAGTGGTCTTACCAGCATCGATGTGAGCCATGATGCCGATGTTGCGGACCTTGTTCAGGTCCTTAAGCACTTGTTGTGCCACAGTAAATACCCCAACTTAATTGTCGTCGACGCCCGAGCCAGCTTGTGACCGACTCACATAAAATGACGTCTTCATGGATAGGTCTTGGTCTATTTTGCCACGTCCAGGCTTTCGCGTCAGCGTGAGGTCGCAGGGCTTTAAGCCCTACGCCATAAAAAATGGCCCGAACAACGCTATTAAGGTTTAGATTCCGCACCGACTAGCGTGCGCTGCTCCGCCGAAGGGAGCGCGTGCACGCACTGTCAGCGCAGGTAAACGATGATATCGCTGTTCGAGCCATAATGCCGTGTGGCGGGTTATACCGCAGGTATTACCAGCGGTAGTGGGCGAAGGCGCGGTTGGCCTCAGCCATCTTGTGAGTATCCTCACGACGCTTAACGGAAGCGCCCAGGCCGTTGGATGCATCGAGAATCTCGTTTGCGAGGCGCTCGATCATGGTGTTCTCACGACGCTGGCGGGTGAAGGTCACCAACCAACGCAGAGCCAGGGTGTTGGAACGGGCGGGCTTAACCTCAACCGGGACCTGGTAGGTAGCGCCACCAACACGGCGGGAGCGAACCTCGAGGTCCGGGCGGATGTTGCCCAGGGCCTTCTCCAGGGTGCCGACCGGATCGGTGCCGGTCTTCTCGCGGCAAGCCTCGAGAGCACCGTAGACGATGCGCTCAGCGGTGGACTTCTTGCCGTCCTGGAGGATCTTGTTGACGAGCATGGTGACCTGCTCGGAGTTGTAAACCGGGTCCTTAACTACAGGACGCTTCGGTGCAGCATTCTTACGCATTGTTGATTACTGTCCCTTCTTTGCGCCGTAGCGGGAACGAGCCTGCTTACGGTCCTTCACGCCCTGGGTATCCAGTGCGCCGCGGATAATCTTGTAGCGAACACCCGGGAGGTCCTTCACACGACCACCGCGGACGAGCACCATGGAGTGCTCCTGCAGGTTGTGGCCCTCGCCCGGAATGTAGGCAGAAACCTCGATACCGGAGGTCAGGCGCACACGGGCAACCTTACGCAGAGCCGAGTTCGGCTTCTTCGGGGTGGTGGTGTACACGCGGGTGCACACGCCACGGCGCTGCGGGGAGCCCTTCAGGGCGGCCGTAGCAACCTTGGCCTTCTTGTCGTGGCGGCCCTTGCGGACCAGCTGCTGAATAGTTGGCATAAATCTAGTCTTTCTCTATGACTTCGGCTTGAACTGACCGCTTTACTCGCCCAAACATGCAAAAATAGGGGCTCTTCTCCGGGGCCCTGCCGCATGTCCAGAACGCTCCTCAACCAGATACTGGCTGAGATATCGATCAGACTTTTCATCCATAAAGATGAAACCTTGGATAGACTACCACCAGCGCGCTGATCTGCCCAAATCTGGCCTGTGGCTCCCCCAGTTGCCTCAGCAACCGGCGCGAACTAGCACCACTCCCAGGTCAGGTCCGCGTCTGCTGCGCGCTGATCAAAGTGCTCTTTTTCCTGCCGCTCCCACGTTTCGAACCACTCTTCATATCCGGGGTCACGCTCAAGAGCGCGCTCGCGGCGCTTCTCGCGTGGGCCGTCGATGCGCACGGTTACCACGGAGCCGCGCTGCTTGGCGACGTCCACGGTGGCCTCCGTGACTGAACCCACGCCCTCGACGATCAGATCATCGCGCTCATCCACGCTGGCCCAATCCTTCGGCGCGTTGGCCTCCCAATCCCAGCGCCAATACCCCGGGTTATTCTCCCGCAGCACTTGCTCCGCCACCATGGCGGAGCCTTCTTCCAACCCGTGCCAGCCGGGGTAGAACTCGTCCAGGTGGACTACCCGCCACCCGGTACGCTCCGCCAGGGCCGCAGCGGTCCAGGTCTTGCCGGCGCCGGAGGGGCCGTCGATAAGCACGGTCACCGGGCGCATCGGGCGCTTGCGCGCTGCGGCGAGCGACAGCACATCGTTTAAGAGTCTGTCCATCTCCGCGGCGTGAGTTTGGGCAGTGTCCTTACCGCCTTCCCCATGGTCCGTGCGGTCCGTGTCCTGCATGTGTTCTTTCACCACTTCTGGGTACGTCTAGCGTGCAGCGTTGCGAGAGTTCGTCCTAGAGTCCGAAGAATCTCCAGGACCCACTGAGAACCGAAACTACCACCGGTAGCGCCGCGAGGCCGGCTCCCACCACCATGGCTAGCCAGTCCCGCGCGACTAGGCGGGAGGGCCGCGCCCACGTGCGCTGGCCACCGCCCGGCGGGGTGCGGCCAAACCCGCGTGCCTCCATCGCCGTGGCCAACTTGCCTCCGCGGCGCAGGGCTAACACCAACAACCCGAAGGACATGGTGATGAGGTGCTTGATGCGGCCTTGGTCGCTCAGCCCACGCGCGCGCCGCGCCATGGCGAGGTACTGCCAGTCGGATTTGAACAGCGTCATCATGCGCACCCCGGCCACCGCCCCGATGACAAACCGGGAGGGCAGCTTGAGGATCTGGGAGAGGGCGTCGCCAAGCTCCGTCGGGTCAATATCCCGCGCCAACACCACCATGGGCAGCGCCACCGCCAGAACGCGCAGGGTGATGGCGAGGGCCAGCTCCAGCGAGTTATCCGTGACCGTCATCAGCCACCAGCTGAAGTACTCCCGCCCGCCGGGCTCGCCATAGAGCAGCATCGAGATTCCCGACAGCGGCGCAATAAGAAACAGGAACCACCCTGCCTTAAACAACCGCGGCCACGACACCCCACACAGCGGCGCGAACAGCAGCGTCATGCCCAACGACACGACTGCGGAGACCCAATCCACGGAGAGCAACAAGGGCGTAACCCACACGAACATCAGGAAGATGCGCGTTAGCGGATTCATCCCGCGCAAAAGATCTGTACTAGCCACGGCTCACCTCCACTCGGTGGTCCCCCAACGCGGAAATGAACAACGGATCATGAGTCACCGACGCAATTGTCGTCCCCTCATCCGCCATGCGCCGCAGCAACCACACCAACTCGGTAAAGGTGTGGGGATCTTGGCCGAAGGTGGGCTCATCAAGGAGCAGCACCTCGGGTGCGGTGACCAACGCCGTGGCCACGGACAACCTGCGCTTCTCCCCTCCGGACAGCGTAAACGGATTAGCGTTGAGCACATGCCCCAGACGCAAAGCCTCCACAAGCTCCGCAATGCGCTTCTCTGGCACCTCGCGGCGCATAACCCGCGGCGCCACGCGCAGTTCCTCCGCCACCGTGCGGGCGACGAACTGGTGCTCGGGGTTCTGGAAGACGAACCCAATACGGTCCGCCAGGTCCCGTGACTTCCACGTCAGCGGCGAGCCCTTCAGCCCTCGCCTCACGTACTCCGCCACACCAATCTCCCCTGACTTTGCGGGAAGCAACCCCGCCACCGTCATCAGCCACGTGGTCTTGCCCGCGCCATTGGGCCCGGTAATCACCGTGGATTTCCCCCGCGGCAGCGCGTAGCTACGCGGCGGCCCGAAGCGGGTGACCAAGTCCGTACTCCACAGCGCCGCCGGTTCCGACTCTGCCGCTTCCGGCACGACCCCAACTCTGCCTGACGCCGGCCCATCAATCCCCCGCGCCCGCGGCAAACCGCTAATAGAGCGCGAAGCCACGACAGTCTCAACTGGACCGTCAGCGACGATGCGCCCATCCTTCAGCTCAATCGCGCGGTCGAGCACTCCCTTCCATGCCGAGTGCTGGTGCTCGACCACGATGAGCGTGGCACCAGTGCGCTCCACCATGGTGGACACCGCTTCGATGACCTCGCGTGCTCCCTCCGGGTCGAGGTTCGCCGTCGGCTCATCCAGCAACACCATGCCCGCGCCCATCGCGATAACACCGGCCAAGGCCAGACGCTGCTTCTGCCCACCGGAAAGCTGCTCGGTGGGAAATGACAAGTCCACCGATGGCCCCACCATCGATAGCGCCGCCGACACCCGCTGCCATATCTCCGTGCGCGGGTAGGCCAAGTTCTCACAGCCAAAGGCCACATCATCCCCCACACGCGCGGCAATCACCTGCGAGTCCGGGTCCTGCAGGACCAACCCCACCGGAATCGTGCGCCCGGGTGGCTCGACGTGACCCGAGGCATCCTCCAGAAGAATCTCGCCTACGCGTGTGCCTTCATCATCCCCACCAAGCACACCCGCAATCGCCGCCAGCAGCGTGGACTTCCCGGAACCAGAATCGCCACACAGCAGCACCTTCTCCCCCGGCGATACAAGCAAGTCAATATCCGCCAGCGCCGGCGCACGCCTCCCCGCATGCGTCCAGCCATAGCCACGGGCCACAAGCTTCGTGGCCCCAGCACTACTCACATCAGCCATCAGCTAAACCAAGACTCGTCTAAGCCCTGTGTTGCTCGCGTCCAACCGCAAAGCGATCCAGCGCACCAGTCTTCGCAAGAGCCTTAACCACGAAATAGCCCACGGCTCCCGCCAATACAGCACCGGAGATGCTCAGCGTCACCAGGTAGATGATGTTGAACTGCAGAGTCTTACCCAGGTTTCCGGAGGTAAACAGCTCCAGCACAAACGCACCCCAGCCCGCAGCCATGCCGCCGAGCATCGCAATGCCCAGACCGAAGCGGCGGTAGAGGAAGATAGCCAAGACAATCTCTACGCCAATGCCCTGCGCAAAACCGGAGTACAACGTACTAATCCCCCACTGGGAGCCCAGTACCGCTGACACAATCGCCGCCAACAGCTCTACGTAGAGTGCTGCACCCGGCTTGCGGATAATCAGGCCGCCAACGACACCGCCCAGAAGCCAAATACCAGTGGCAATACCGCCCAAGCCCGGCGTGAGCGCATCCATAGCCTGGAACCAGGCATAGCCCACCGTGTTCCAAGCCAGGAACACAACTCCGCACGCCACACCCAGCACGGAAGCCACCACGATGTCAACGACGCGCCAGTTCAAACTGCGCGGAGCAACACCATTCGCAGGTGCGCCACTATTAACAAATCCACCATGAGATACAGAGTTCATGATTCCTCCCTTTCGCCGGCATTATCCGGATCAGGTTCGACGGTTCGCCGCTATGACGCGGCATCTCAGCCTCCTCAGCCAATCCATGCAAACCCAATAAGACAAAAGAAATGAAATTGGGCTAAGCACAATCAAGGCAAACAAGGAAGCACCCGTGACGATGTGTAATTAGAAGCCGCCAGCACCAAAAGAGCACCAGCTAAGCACGCTCAAAAAGCACTGTCAGCTTAGCAAGACGCACCTCACAAGAGCACATCTACTTCTGCTTCAAACAAAAGAGAAACACCACCGAGAGGCACACTCAGAATAAAAACGAAAGTACCCCGTCGCGTCCTCTGACCTACGCGACGGGGTAAGTGCACACCGACTTCAACAAGCCAGTGGCCATGAGCCTCCACTCGTACAGCTTAAGGAAAGGAAAAGCTTCGGTAGAGACCCAAGACTAATGAGAAATAACAAATGGTATTTCGGAACTATTAAACAAACAAAGTCGAGCCATGAGCCGGGCCACGCCACCGAGCCATAAAGCCCGGCAGCAATGTCCCGATTCATCAACTCTCAAGTTGGGTGGGAGGTTAACGCACCTCCCGTGGCGGTGTTTTTAGAGGGAACACGTCCCCACGCTGTGCGGATTACTCGGAGGAAGAGGAACCGTTAGAGGAACCTGCACCCGGCGCACAAGCATCAGCGATAAGGCCAATAGCCAGAGCACCAGCAGCAATCAGAGCCACAGCGCCAGCAACCTGGTGATAATCAGCACCGAAACGCTTCAACTGCGCATCAATACCAGCCATCTTGTCAGCCAGCGGACCATTGAACACACCAGCCTGCTTCTGCAGCTGAGTATTCAGATCCTGAATCTGCTTGTTAATCGGAGCAACAAAGTCCGCCAGACCCGGAATATTCATCTGGGAAGCCAGACCAACCGGAATCAGGAACAGCAGCGGGATACCAACACCCAAGCCGGTGTTGATGCAACGCTCGCTCGGCTTCGAAGACAGGTCAGAGGAACCATTACCCGGCTTAGACGGCTTCTTGTTGTCGTCCACACCCTTCTTGTGGCCGTTGACCTCAACCTCGACCACAGTCTTGCCACCCGGCAAATCCGGATCCTCA
>NZ_KV803971.1:0-1181 GCF_001811255.1 Corynebacterium sp. HMSC068H04 | reverse complement strand
GTATCCGCGGTGGTTAGTATCAGTGCTTTATCATGGGCGCGGATATACGGGTACCAGAATATCAACTGGTTATCCATCGACTACGCCTGTCGGCCTCGCCTTAGGTCCCGACTCACCCTGGGAAGACGAACTTGACCCAGGAACCCTTAGTCATCCGGCGGGAAGGATTCTCACCTTCCAATTCGTTACTCATGCCTGCATTCTCACTCGCACACACTCCACGCCGCCTTACGGTAACGCTTCAACACATGCACGACGCTCCCCTACCCAATACAAAAAGTATTGCCGCGGCTTCGGCGGTGTGCTTGAGCCCCACTACATTGTCGGCGCAGGACCACTCGACCAGTGAGCTATTACGCACTCTTTCAAGGATGGCTGCTTCTAAGCCAACCTCCTGGCTGTCTTCGCGATCCCACATCCTTTTCCACTTAGCACACCCTTAGGGGCCTTAACCGGCGATCTGGGCTGTTTCCCTCTCGACTATGAAGCTTATCCCCCACAGTCTCACTGCCGCACAACACAATTAGTGGCATTCGGAGTTTGGCTGACATTGCTAAGATTGTAGTCCCGCTCAACCAACCAGTAGCTCTACCTCCACCAAGCTAATGCGACGCTGCACCTAAATGCATTTCGGGGAGAACCAGCTATCACGGAGTTTGATTGGCCTTTCACCCCTACCCACAGCTCATCCCCGCAGTTTTCAACCTACGTGGGTTCGCGCCTCCACAGCATCTTACTACTGCTTCACACTGGCCATGGGTAGATCACCCCGCTTCGGGTCCAGGACATGCCACTAAACACCCCATGAGGATTCGGTTTCCCTACGGCTACCCCACACGGGTTAACCTCGCGACATGCCGCTGACTCGCAGGCTCATTCTTCAAAAGGCACGCCATCACACACAACAGGTGCTCTGACGGATTGTAAGCACATGGTTTCAGGAACTATTTCACTCCCCTCCCGGGGTACTTTTCACCATTCCCTCACGGTACTCATACACTATCGGTCACACTGAGTATTTAGGCTTACCGGGTGGTCCCGGCAGATTCACAGCAGATTCCACGAGCCCGCTGCTACTCGGGCAACCCAACAACCCATGCATTGAAGCCTTCAACTACGGGACTATCACCCTCTACGGTAGGCGTTTCCACACCACTTCACCTAACAACAACACACAAGCA
>NZ_KV803970.1:0-56234 GCF_001811255.1 Corynebacterium sp. HMSC068H04 | reverse complement strand
CCGAACAAGCAGGACAACCACCAGACCCACCACCCGACAGCAGCTAACACCCACAGCCACCACACGCAGCAACGGCAGAAAGGAAACAGCTAACCACCAGTGACAACACTGCCACCCGCGGACCACATCAAGGCACGCGGGCACATCGGTGATCCTTAAGTCAGCGCACTCGTCGGCCTAGGACAGGTTGAGACGAAAACCGGTGATCCCTGCCTGAACTTCCCCGGAATAGTGGGTGCACTGGTTCTAATTCAATACCGTGCACATAAAAGACTTGTTATCGTACTAGTAGCTACAGTGACCGAAGTTTTCACGCATGAAAGGACTACTCGTGACTAACCAAGTAAGCGTGTGGAAGATTGCCACCTCAATCGCAGTCGCGGGCAGCATCCTCCTGCTTATTATTTACGTGGGTCTAAGCCGCTATTACAACTCACAAGAGCTCGCCATGCTTGTGGACGGCGCCACCGCCAACGGCCAGGACTACTCGGTGACAATCCACAATCAGCTCACCGGCGGCTACTCCTTTAACGCCCAGTAGGCAGGCTGAAAGCGCCATATCAAACCGGGCGCTTTCAGCCTCCAACAGCGCAAGTTCGCCCTGATTAGCACCAATAGCTCCAGACAGTGATGGTGGCCCGACCGGTACCGGAGGTGCTCGATGCGTTAGTCGGCGTCCGTGGACAGCGCCGCCACGAAGGCCTCCTGCGGCACGGAAACGGAACCGATGGACTTCATGCGCTTCTTACCGGCCTTCTGCTTCTCCAGCAGCTTGCGCTTACGGGAGATATCGCCGCCGTAGCACTTGGCCAGCACGTCCTTGCGCATCGCGCGGATGTTTTCACGCGCGATGATCTTTGAGCCGATGGCCGCCTGGACCGGCACCTCGAACTGCTGGCGCGGAATGATCTCCTTGAGCTTCTTCGTCATCTTATTGCCGTACCACTGCGCGGAATCACGGTGCACAATCGCGGAGAAGGCATCCACCGGATCACCGTTGAGCAGGATATCCACCTTCACCAGGTCCGCCAGCTGTTCGCCGGCCTCCTCGTAGTTGAGGGAAGCGTAGCCCTTGGTGCGGGACTTCAGCATGTCGAAGAAGTCGAAGATGATTTCACCCAGCGGCATGGTGTAGCGCAGCTCCACGCGGTCCTCAGACAGGTAGTCCATGCCACCCATCTGGCCGCGCTTGGACTGGCACAGCTCCATCGTCGGGCCCACAAACTCCTCCGGCACGATGATGGTCATCTTCACAATCGGCTCGTGAACCTCACGCAGCTTGCCCGCCGGCCAGTCGGAGGGATTGTGCACATACGATTCCTCGCCGTCTTCTGCCACCACGCGGTAGGTCACCGACGGGGCGGTGGAAATCAGGTCCAATCCAAACTCGCGCTCCAAACGGTCACGCGTGATTTCCATGTGCAGCAGGCCCAAGAATCCACAGCGGAAGCCGAAGCCCAGGGCCACGGAGGTCTCGGGCTCGAAGGTGAGGGAGGCGTCGTTAAGCTGCAGCTTCTCCAGTGCATCGCGCAAGTCCGGGAAGTCTGCCTGGGAGATCGGGAACAAACCCGAGTACACCATGGGGTTCGGGTCGGCGTAGCCCTTGAGCGGCTCGCTCGCGCCATTCGACGCCCACGTAATCGTGTCACCCACCTTGGTCTCACGCACGTTCTTTACGCCGGTGATGAGGTAGCCTACCTCGCCCGGGCCTAGGCCCTCGCACTTCTGCATGGTCGGTGAAACAATGCCCACCTCCAGAAGCTCGTGGTTGGCACCCGTGGACATCATGGTGACCTTCTGGCGCGGGGTGAGCTTGCCGTCCATCATGCGGATATAGGTCACCACGCCGCGGTAGGTGTCATAAACCGAGTCAAAGACCATGGCACGGGCCGGGGCATCGGGCCCGAACTCGGAGGTGGGCGCCGGGACAAGCTCCGCAACCTTGTCCAGCAACTCCGCCACGCCCTCGCCGGTCTTGCCGGAGACGCGCAGCACCTCTTCCGGCTCGCAGCCAATGATGTGGGCGATCTCCAGGGAGTACTTCTCTGGGTCGGCCGCGGGCAGGTCAATCTTGTTAAGGACCGGGATGATCTCCAGGTCATTCTCCATGGCCAGGTAAAGGTTGGCCAGGGTTTGGGCCTCGATGCCTTGGGCGGCGTCGACAAGCAGGATGGCGCCCTCACACGCCTCCAGCGCGCGGGAGACCTCGTAAGTGAAGTCCACGTGGCCGGGAGTATCGATCATCTGCATGACGATCTCCTCCCCCTTCAGGGGACCGGACTGGGGAATCCAGGGCAGGCGCACGTTCTGGGCCTTAATGGTGATGCCGCGCTCGCGCTCGATATCCATGTTGTCGAGGTATTGGTCGCGCATGTCGCGCTCCTCCACCACCTGCGACAACTGCAGGATGCGATCAGCCAGCGTCGACTTGCCGTGGTCGATGTGGGCGATAATGCAAAAGTTTCGGATCTTGGACGGATCCGTAAACGTAGTAGCCGCGAAGTTTGTAGACATGCGTTTAGAATAGACGACATGTCTAGGTTGGCCCGCATTCTCGGCATCGGAGGCCCCGAGCCTGTCGACGCCGGCCTCGAGCGCATCACCGAACGCTTGGGGTTGAACCAAAACGATTCCGTGACGGAACCCCGCAAGGCCGCCGATATCCGCGTCGAGGCCGCCTCCGCCCACCCGCGCAGCGTCTTCTTCACCCCCGACATGGACGGGCAGGCTGACTCCGGGGAGGTCGTGTGGGTGTGGGCGCCCTCCGATGGCAAGCAATCCCCGCCGCGCGAGCGCGCAGTGCTGATTGTCTCCCGCACGCGCACCACGGTGCTCGGCCTTCTCATCTCCTCCAACCCGGGTCACGCGAACAAAGAAGAGTGGCTCGATATCGGCACCGGCGAGTGGGATGAAACCGGCCGGCAATGCTGGGTGCGGATGGATCGAGTGCTGGAGATTTCGGAGGAACAGTGCCGCCGGCAGGGAACGCTCTTTCCGGAACGCCGCTTCGAGCGCATTGCCAACCGCCTGCGCTCCCGCTATCACTGGGCGTGATTTGGGGATTTAGCCTGCGCCCTGATAAATTTCTTGGGATGCCGGGGCACGCTGGCGGTCAGGACCTTGGGTCCGCCTTCCTCGGTAAAGAATTCCTACGACTCTAAGAGGTATATCGATGGCAAACATCAAGTCCAAGCAGAAGCGCATCCTGACCAACGAGAAGTCTCGTCAGCGCAACAAGTCCGTACGCTCCGCCGTGCGTACCGAGATCCGCAAGTTCCGCGAGGCCGTCGCCGCTGGTGACAAGGCTGCAGCCGAGAAGCAGCTGCGCGTTGCTTCCCGCGCACTGGACAAGTCCGTGTCCAAGGGCGTCTTCCACCGCAACACCGCGGCTAACAAGAAGTCCGGTATGGCCAACGCCTTCAACAAGATGGCCTAAATGAAACCGCTCCTGAAGTGGGTGGGGGGAAAGCGCCAACTGCTACCCATTATCCACTCCATGCTGCCCGAGAGCTTCGACACTTATGTCGAGCCTTTCTTGGGCGGCGGGGCGGTTCTTTTTTCTTTGGCGCCCGAACGCGCCCGGGTCAATGACCTGAACACCGAGCTCATCACCGTCTACGAGGTGGTCCGCGATGACGTGGACGAGCTCATTGCCCTTTTAAAGGGCTATCCGAATGATTCGGATTTCTTCTACGAGATGCGCGCCCGCGACCGCGAGCCGGAGTTTGCGCACTTGAGTCCCGTGGAGCGGGCTGCACGCACGATTTATTTGAATAAGACCTGCTACAACGGTCTTTATCGGGTGAATAACTCGGGTCAGTTCAACGCCCCGTTTGGCCGCTATGCCAACCCGAAGATCTGTGATGAGCCGAATCTGCGCGCGGTTTCGGAGTACCTGTCCTCCCACGACGTGACGTTCTATAACGGCGATTATGCCGCGGTGGAGGCCAACGAGGGGGATTTTGTTTACTTCGATCCGCCATACGATCCGGTCAACCCCACGAGCAATTTCACCGGCTATCAGTCGGGGGGCTTCGGCCGCGAGGACCAGATTCGGCTGAAGGAAACCTGCGATGCCCTTACTGCGCGCGGGGTGAAGTTCCTGCTGTCGAATTCGGCGACGGACTTCATCAAGGAGCTGTACGCGGACTATCGCATCGAGATCGTGGGGGCTACGCGCGCGGTGAATTCCGTGGCGTCGAAGCGCGGCAAGGTCGATGAGGTGCTCGTGCGCAATTATGCTTAACGACGCCGCCTGGGACCGTGTCTATCCCCACCTCGCCGCCGACATCGCGGACCAGGGCTATGTGGTGTTGCCCGCCGCGAAGCTCAAGGAGCTTTCCGGGCGCGAGCCGCGGTTGATGGCCAAGCATGATTTTTCCGCCGCGCGCCCCGAGGTGTTTCGGCAGCACGGGTTGTCCATGCTGCCGATTCGCCGCGATGCCTACCTGATTGGCCGCTTTGACCTGTACCAGCCTTTTCCGGAGCAGGCCGGGCCGCTGAAATCGATGCCGGTTCCGGGGCACATCCAATCCATTGACTTCGAGAACCTGACCTCGGAGGCCACAGCGTTGACCGCAGCACACTTAAGCGGCATGCTCGATGATTTCCTGGGCGGTGAGTTGGTTCCTACGGTCAGCGGGCGCATGTCGACGCTCACGCTGCCCATGCGCATCGGCGGACGCGATATCGAGGTGGACCGCGCCCAGATGGAGATCGACGCCGGCTTCGAATCCGCCGAGCACCTCGTACTCGTGGAGGCGAAGAACCACGTCTCCCCCGATTTCAACATCCGCCAGCTCTACTTCCCTTTCCGCCGCTTCTCGCTGGCTCTAGATAAAGAAGTGGTGCCAGTGTACCTGGTCTATTCCAATGGCATCTTTCACTTCTACCGCTACGCGTTTAGGCAGCCGGAGGACTTCCGCAGCATCGAGCTGGTGAGCGCGGCGCGCTACGTTTTGGGCGAGTCCGGTGTGACTGATGCGGCGGTGCGCGAGGTTCTGGAGCACACGCAGGTCCACGGCACACGCGTTCCCTTCCCCCAGGCGGATTCCTTTGCCCGCGTCATCAGCTTGCTGGAGAACCCCGTGCCGAAGGCGGAGATGCCCGAGGCCTTCGGCTTTACCCCGCGCCAGGCTGATTACTACACCAACGCCGCCCGCTACTTAGGTTTGACCAAGCTCAGCGGCACGCGCGACGAGCGCAACCTCGCCCTCGTTGAGGCGCTGGCCTCGCGGCCGGTGTTCCGGGAGATGGTACGGTATGTCGTCGATAAGCACTGCGCTCTGAGCAAGGCCGAGGCGGCCGGGTTCATGCGCGCGGCGAACCTGGGCCTGAGTGAGACGACCCTGCGCCGCCGCTCCGCCACGGTCGCGGCGTGGTCCCAGTGGCTCAAAGAACTACTCGATCAGTCCTAGGCGGCCTGGATACCGGCCCACACCAGCGCACAGCCGGCCACCACGAAGAAGGCACCGGAACCGATGTCGATCCACGGGCCAGCGGCCAGCAGGCGGCGGCGAATCGCGCGGGTCGAGATGACCGCCGAGAGAACAACGAAAAGCAGGTAGCTCGACAGCGACAGGCTCAACACCAAAGCCACCGATACCCACACCGGCGGATGCGGCGGCAGCAGCGGGGCAACCATGGCGGCGAGGAAGAGCACGATCTTAGGGTTGGATAGGTTGGTGGCCAACCCCGTGCGGAAGACCTTGCCCACCGAGCCCAAGCGGGCGGCGGCCTCCTCCTCATCCACCGGCGGCTGCTTGCGCAGCTCCAGCCCGGAGCGAATGGAAAGCACGCCCATGAAGACGAGGAAGCAACCGCCAATCACCTGAATCAGGGAGAGAACTCCCGGGAAGGCGGTCAGCAGGGCGGCCGCGCCAAACACAGTCAGCGTGCACCAGAACAGCACGCCGACCTGAATGCCCGTCGACGCCGCGATGGCGTGGCGGCGCGAGCGCGTGGCATAGCGTGTCACCAGCACAATGTCGGGGCCGGGTGCCGCCGCGCCGACGAGGTTCATGAGGAGGATGGCCGCAAACGCGGACCAGCTCATGACAGGCGCTCGAGAAGATCCTCACGGCCGAACATGCGAGCCGAGTCGAGGGCATTTGGCTGGCCGGCAGTGGGGTCGGCGCCGGCGTCGAGAAGGGCGTCGATCACCGCGTCTTCCTTCTTGAAAATAGCCCCGGCCAACGGCGACTGGCCGCGATCGTTGAGGAGGTTGACGTCGGCACCCGCCGCGGCGAGCTGGCGCACCAGCTCCGCATGGCCGTGGTAGGCGGCGAGCATGATGAAGGACTGCCCGTCCTGGTTCACCATGTCCACGTTGACGCCCTGCTTGATGTACTCGAGCAGCGTGGCATCGCCGTTGCGGGCAAAATCGAAAAGCTTGGTGGCAAAGTTCTGGATGTCATCCATGGAGGGTTAGTCTAGCGCGCCAGCTCCGCCACCCGCTTAACGGCCGCCTCGATGGCGAAGTCCTCGTCCCCGCCCTGACCCTTGACCGCGGCATCCAGCTCCGACATGAGGATCACGGCCTTGGTGATATTCTCTCCCGACCAGCGCCGCGCCACCGGCTGGGTGAGTTTGATGGCATAGGGCGCCATGCCGGTCTGGGAGGCCAGGGAATACTGATCCCCGCGCGCGGTGTAGAGGCGCGCGATGTTGCCCACCTTGTTCGCCAGGGCAGATGCAATGGCCACGGGGCTCGCCCCCAACTGCAGCGCGCGGCGGCACGTGGACACCGCCGCCTCCACGCGGCCTGCCACAGCGGCATCCGCGATATCCCAGTTGGCCACCTCGGCCACACCTACGTAGTACGCGTGCACCGCCTCGCGGGTCACCTTGCCGCCTGTGTCGAAGACGAGCTGCGAGATGGCGGAGGCGAGCTCGCGGAGGTCGGAGCCGACGCCGTCGAGAAGCGCCTGCACCACATCCGGTGTAGGCCGCACCCCATGCGAGGCGAACTCACGCGTAGCCCACTGCGCGAGCTCGTTCGGGTAGAGGGAAAAGACCTCATGCACCTCGGCCGTCTTGCGCAGCGCCGCGATGAGCTCCGGCGGCTTCTTCTTTTTCTTCAGCGTCTTCGCCGTCACCGAGTACATCAAAATGAGCGTGATACCGGGCATGGGGTTAGCGCAGGCGTCGAGGAGGATCTTCGTGACCTCCTTGCCGGCCCTCTCCACGTCGCTGATGACGATGACGCGGTCCTCCCCAAACAAGGAGGGGCTGGTGGCTTCCAGGATTTCGCCCTCGCTGACCTCGGAGGCCTTGAGCTTGGTTACCTCGCCCTGTTGGATGGAAAGGCGGGCGCGCTCGGCCAGGAATTCATCATCGCCGAGGATGAGGTGCACGGGGGCAGAAGACATGCCTGTCATCTTAGCAACGCCGCAATGACCCACCCGCCAAGCAGGAGCATCGCGACGGGCCCCGCCGCCACGGTGGTCACCGGCATCGAGGAGGCGACGAAGTGGATCCAATCCGCCAGCGGCTCAATAAGGATCACCAGGGGCCTGCCCCACCCCACCTGCGCCAGGACGGCGGCGATGAGCCCCACGACGGTGATGATGGGCACGACTGGGGCCACCAGCACATTCGCGATGACAGACACCACCGAGACCCGCCCGCTCATCAGCGCAATGAGCGGCATGGTCACGATGTCCGCGGCGATGGCCACCGCAAAGGCCCGGGCCACAATGCCCGTGCCCAGCACCCGCAATAGCAGCGGGCTGAGTACTACGATGCCGGCGGTGGCCGCCACGGAGAGCGCGAAGCCGAAGCTGACCGCTAGGTCGCTGTCCGCCGCGAGCAGAAAGAGCACGCCAAGAGCCAGGGCATGGAGCGGTTCCATCTTCGAGGAGCTGAGCACCGCCGCCAGTCCCGCCAGCCCGGCGACGGTGGCGCGCTGGACGGAGGGTTCCCACCCCACCAGTGCTACGAACAACGCCAACGCGCTTGCCGACGCCCCCACTCTCACCCTCTGCCCCGGCACCACCAACGCGGCCGCGGTACACACGATGGCAACGTTGGAGCCGGACACAGCACTCAAATGCGATAGACCCGTGTCGATGTAGAGCTGCTTATCCTCGGGGCTTTGCAGGCTGGTATCGCCCAAGACCATGCCGGGGATAAGGCCGTTGTCACACACGGCACGGAAGTTTTCTGCGACCGTCGCCGTCCAGCTATGGGCGTGCGCGGTGAGCTCGCCGCTGAAGATGGTTGTGCCCACCCCTACCTGATCCGAGGGGCCGGGGTGACCGTGCACCGTCACCAGCGAGCCACCGAAGGCCTCCGGTTCCTCCTTGAGGAAGACGGGCAGCTGCGCCGGGTAGCCCGGCACGCGCAGGCGCACCATCCACCCGGATGCCGTCTGAACCGGGTCGGCGGCGAGCTTTCCCGTCACCTCCGAGCCGAAGTGGAACGCCGCGGCGCGCACCGAGCGCACATAAGCCAGGGTGGCGAAGATGACCCCGCTCGCCGCGCACAAGATGCCCTGCCCGCGCCACTGACCACGCGCTAGCGCGAAACACACCAGCCCGCTCAACAACCACGGATGCCCGAAAAGCACGGCGAGCGTGGCCAGCCACGCCACCACCGCAGCGGGCACGAGCCGCAGCTCTCTCACGGCCGGACCTTGTCCTTCAGCTTGGCAAACTTCGCCGGCCCAATGCCGGAGACGTCCATGAGCTGCTCCACGGTGGTGAAGCTGCCGACCTCCTCGCGGTGCGCGATGATCGCCGCCGCCGTGGCCGGGCCAATACCCGGAAGCTCCGTTAACTCCTCCTCGCTGGCGGAGTTGAGGGAAACGAGCCCCTCTCCCGCTGCCTCTAGGGCATTGGGTGGGCCGCCGACGGTGATCTGCTCGCCGTCGTTAAGCTTCTGCGCCAGGTTGAGGTTATCGGTGGGCACGCGCGGGCGCGCCACCTCGAGGGCGTCGTTAATGCGCGCGCCCGGCGCCAAGGTCACCAGCCCGGGCTGCTCTACCTCACCCACGACCGCAACCACGATATCCGCCGCTGCCTCGCTGCTCGGCGCGGCAACCTCATAGGGGTTCTCCGCACTGCGGCTCGCCCCCAGCCAGGCCAGGAGTGCAACGCCGGCTACGCCTACAACAGCCAGCGCCAACCAGGGCGGGACGCGCACGCGCGGAAAGTCGACGTTGAGCAGTTCTTCTTCCCCGGTCGGGCGGGTGAGGTCGCGGAGGCGATCAGCAATGGCGTTCATGCCCGCGACGCTACGCAGCGTCCACACCCCCGTCGAGGGCTTAAGCCGCAGCCTGTGGATAACTTGTTGAAGGCGTCAACAACGTCTTAGCTCGGCCCCGCCGTCAGCTAAAGACCGCGGAGACGCCGATGGCACCGGGGCCGACGTGGACTGCGAGGACGTCGATAAGCGGCACCAGCATGAAAGAGGAATCCGGCAGGGCCAAACGCAGCAAGTCCTCCAGCCGGCGGGCCGAGACCTTGTCCTCGTTGTACTGCACCGCGATGAAGGCCGGCTTGCCCTCGGCGCGGGAGGCCACCAGGTCCACGAGCTTGGTAAAGGCCTTGGTTTGGGTGCGGGTCTTGCCCACCATCTCCAGCTTGCCGCCCTGAATGGCCATGATCGGTTTAGTAGCCAGGAGTGCGGTGGACAGCATCGCCGTGGCCGCGGACATGCGCCCGGAGCGGCGAAGCTCCTCCGTCGAGCTGAGGTAGACCAAGGTGTGCCCGCGCTCAAGGGTGTTGATGGCTGCGGCATAGCACTCGTCGAGCGAAGCGCCCTCTTGCGCAAGCTTGGCCGCCGCCATAGCAGCCGCGCCCATCGCCATGCCGGCAGTGCCGGAATCAATAACACGCACGGTGTTCGGGAAAACGCCGGAAGCGGTCACCGCCGCCGACCACGTCGAGGACAGATCCTTCGACAGATGGATGGCCAGCACACCATCATCACCGGAGCGCTCCATCTGCCGCCCGTATAAAGCAGCCAGCTCAAGGGCAGTCAAACCGGAAGTGGACAGCTCCGCACCATCCTTGCCATGGCTTTCCATGACGTGCAGGTCCACGACGCATATGCCGAGCTCCTCGACGATATCCTCCGGCAAGCCCGCGGCGGAATCGGTAACAACGCGGATCACTAGACGTCCGCCCCCGCGCCCCCGATGACGGCGCCGCCCATATTCCAGCCATCGAAGTACCACTGGGCGCGGCCGACGTTCTCCGGGGTGAATTCCAGCGGAGACAGCGGCCGTGCAGCATCAAACTCGGGCCGCGCGGTCAGCTGCGACCAGTGCGTATTCTTCAGCCCAGACAGGATCCCGTACTGGTGGTGTTCCAAGCCCAGCAGGTGGCAGGTCAGCGCTGAAATGGCGCCGCCGTGCGCGACGACGAGGACAGCCCCCTCATCCCACTGCGGGTGATTCTGCATGAGCTCATCAATCACGGGGCGGGCACGGTTGGCCACATCGACGCGGCTTTCGCCCTGCGGCGGCGCCCAGGTGGGGTCGTGGCGCCACAGCGCACGCGCCCCAGGAAACTGCTCATCTACTTCAGCGGAGGTCATCCCCTGCCACTCACCGAGGTGGGTTTCGCGCAGGCGCTTATCGACGGACACCTCAAGCCCCAAGCGCCGAGCAATAATCTCGGCGGTATCGCGGGCACGGATGAGGTCCGAGGAGACAATCGCGGTAATCCCTTTGTCCTCGAGCAGATCCGCGGCGGCGCGAGCCTGGGAGTGGCCCGCTTCCGAAAGCTCGGTATCCAGGTGCCCCTGCATCCGGCCGGTGGCGTTATAGGTGGTCTGGCCGTGGCGGATGAGGAGGAGGCGGCGGGTCATAATTCGTCGTCTTCCGGCTCTGGCTGGGCCAGGGGAAGCTCATCGAAGGAGTCGATGTCGCGAGGGTTGACGTCATTGGACCACTCGCCGGGGCGCTCCGGGGTGTCTATACCGGGGATGTCGAGAAGCGGGCAATCGTGGTAGAGGCGGTCCAGGCCATAGAACTCGCGCTGATCGTTGCGCTGGACGTGGACCACGATGGGGCCGTAATCGAGCAGTACCCATCGGTTCTCGCGGTTGCCTTCGCGGCGCTTGGGCTCGAAGCCCTGCTTGGTCAGCTCGTCTTCAACTTCCTCCACGATGGACGCCACCTGGCGCTCGGTATCGGCGGAGGCCAAGACGAAGACCTCGGTAATCGCCAGCACGTCGGAAACATCAATAGCAGCGATGTTGGTGGCCAGTTTCTCATCCGCAGCCAGGGCGGCGGTTTCCGCCATGCGGCGTGCTTCATCAGTAATCGACATGACAATCCCTACACAAGTACTTTTCTGCTTAAGAACTCTAGTCTTACACGACAAGGCTCATTTTCCTAGTCGAATTCCCCCGCCCGACTACCGGAAAGGCACAGACGTTACAGGGGCTTTTCCGGGTGCGGACCATAGAGGTGGTTCTTTGCGATGTATTGCACCACCCCATCCGGCACGAGGTACCACACCGGCTGGCCCTGCTGCGCGCGGGCGCGGCAATCAGTAGAGGAAATGGCCATGGCGGGGATTTCAATCAGCTCGATGTCATCTTGGGAATCCTGCGGCAGCATGTCCTTGCGCAGGTCATAGCCTGGACGGGTCACGCCAACGAAGTGAGCCATCTCCAGCATCTCCTCCCAGTTGCGCCAGCTCATGATGGAGGCCACCGAATCCGCGCCGGTGATGAAGTAGAGCTCGGCGTCCGGGAAGATTCCGCGCAGATCCCGCAGCGTATCGATGGTGTAGGTGGGCCCTTCGCGGTCGATGTCCACGCGGGAAACGGTAAAACGCGGGTTCGACGCCGTGGCCACCATGGTCATCAGGTAGCGGTGCTCGGCGGCAGTGACCTGCTTGTCTGCCTTTTGCCAAGGCTGGCCGGTGGGGACGAAGACCACCGTGTCGAGGCGAAAGCGGTGGGCTACTTCGCTGGCGGCGACGAGGTGACCGTTATGGATGGGGTCAAAGGTGCCGCCCATGATGCCGATGCGTTGCGGACTAGTCATGGCTGGTGAGTATACCGGCCACGGAGTCGATGACCTGCATGTCCTGCCCGGAAGGCTCCGCCAAGAAATAGGAGGCATGGCGCTCGGCCTTGGTGGCCAGGGCGCGGTTAGCGGCGTCGAGGGAGAAGTCGCAGACGAAATCCCCTTCCAGGCAATAATCGACGTAGCGCTGCGCCGGCAGCCCGGTGCGGTTCTTAGCCCACGGCACTTGGTGCAAGGGGTTGCCAAAGGTGAGCACACCATGCAGGCGCCCGGATTCTGCGAGGTACTCCTCCGTGCTCGTCGCAACAAGCGCTCCTTGCGAATAGCCAGCGGCTACCCAACGCGGGTGGCAGCCGGTGGTGGCTTCATAGTTGTCCACCACCTTCGGCGCATTGCGGGCGCCGGTACGCAGGCTGTCGGCAGCTCCAAACGTCACCGAATACGCCATCTCCCCGAGGGAATGCTCCTGGAGAATCCCGAGCGCTCGCTGCACAAGCTGAAGCGGGCCCAAGTCTTCCCCCTCCTGCGCCAAGGGCGGCAGGTTCATCGAGGCCGGGTACGCCTCCGGCCCCAAAGCCAGAACATAAACGCCATCCATTGTGCCGGGGTGGCGCTGCTCTACCTGATGGAACAGAGCGGCAAAGTTGCGTCCCTCAAAGCCGGTCGATTCCGGCGCACGCTCGGAGTAACGCTGCGGGCCTACGTATTCGCCCTGTTCCTCGTTCTGGTCTGAACCGCGCGCGACAAGCACCACGGTGTCGGGGCACGTGCCGACACCACTCGCCGAGGCCACCGGCGCGCTAAGAAGGGACGCCGCCGTGCCAAGGGCGGCAGCTACACAGGAAACACGAAAAGAAAGAGACTTCATTCTTTCCTGTTTAGCGGAAACGGACGCCATCTACCATGCGGCCGATGGAATCGTAGACCTGGTTATCCCACTGGTGGTTGGTGAAGAAGTACTGGCCATGGGAGCCGCCGGTGGGCTTGGCGGCGTAGAGGGTCTGGGCGGAGAGGTCGCACACGGCGTCGAGCGGCAGGCAGTAGTCCACGCGGCTGACGTTGGCGCGCATCTGCGGGAAGTAGCCCATCGGGCCGCCCGCGCCCTGGGTTGCACCGACGACGGCCGGGTCCCCTGCGCGGGTCAGCGGGTTACCAAAGGTCACGACGCCTGCGAGCTGACCGCGGCGGGCCAGTTCCACCTCGTGGTTGGACAGGATCATGGCGCCCTGGGAGTAACCGGACAGGATGTATTGCGGGTGGCAACCGGTGGCGGCTTCATAGCTGTTGATCGCGCTGGTCACTCCACGATTGCCGGTCTGCACGGAGTACATGAACTGGTTGATGGCGGAGACTGCGGTGTTGATGACCGGGTTGGCGTACTGCGTGGCCAGGCGCACGAGGTCAGCCGCGGTGTTCGGAACCGTCTCGTTCGGAACAGAGTATTCCGGGTAGGTCGCCGGATAGTACTGCGGCTCCAGGCCCAGCACGTAGACGTCCTTCATCAGCGAATTTCCGCCGTGAGTGGCCTGGTAGCGTGCCTCGGCGCCCTGCAGCATGGCGCGGATGGATTCGCCCTCCCATCCATTGGAGGCGCGGCCGCCCTGGTTCGAATACTGCGTGGGGTAGACCTGACCGTTTTGGCCGGAGCCGCGCGCGGCGACGACGACCACTGCGGGGCACTGTTCGTCAGCGTGCGCGGCGGGTGCGGAGATGGTTTGCGGGACAATGAAGGCGGACACGGCCATGACGGCGGCGGCCACGGAGGAAGCAATGCGGGACAGCATGGGAGAAGGCACCATTCAGTTCTTTGTTATTACCGCGCTTTAGAATACCCAGTGCTCCCCCGGCGCGCAGCACGAACCCCTAAGGGCGGGTCTGGCCGGTGCCCTGCAACACCCATTTGGTGGATGTTAGCTCCGGCAGCGCCATCGGGCCGCGCGCATGCAGCTTCTGGGTGGAGATGCCGATTTCGGCGCCCATGCCGTATACCTCACCATCGGTAAACGCGGTGGAGGCGTTGAGCATGACCGCTGCGGCATCTACCTCGTTGGCGAAGGTCAGCAGCACGTCAGCATCCTGGGCCGCAATGGCCTCAGTGTGGCCGGTGGTGTACTCGGCAATGTGCGCGATGGCGCCGTTGACGCCGTCGACCACCTTGGCGCAGATATCCATGGAGAGGAATTCTTCGCGCCACTCCTCGTCGGTGGCCTCCACGGCGTCCTCAACGCCGAAGGCCTCGAGCTCCTTCACGTCGCCGTGGATGGTGACCCCTGCCTCCTGAAGGGAGGTGATGATGCGGAGCTTCGAGGCGTCGTCAAGGGCAGCGTCGATCAGCACGCCTTCCGTGGCATTGCACACCGAGGTGCGGCGGGTCTTGCCGTTGATCACCATGTCGATGGCCTTGTCCAAGTCGGCGGAGGCATCGACGTAGAAGTGGCAGTTGCCAGTACCGGTCTCGATGGCGGGGACGGTGGCGTTTTCCACGACGGCGTTGATGAGGCGCGCGCCGCCACGCGGGATGACCAGGTCCACCAGGCCACGGGCGGTGATGAGGTCCTGCACGGAATCGTGGGTCTCACAGGGCAGAAGCTGCACGCCTTCGCGCGGCAGATCGAACTCCACGAGGGTGTCCTGGAGGAGCTCAACGAGCTTGGCGTTGGAGTTCTTCGCGGACTTCGAGCCGCGCAGCAGCGGCACGTTGCCGGACTTCAGGGCCAAGCCGAAGGCATCGACGGTGACATTCGGGCGGGCCTCATAGACCATGCCCATCACGCCGAGCGGCACGCGGACCTGCTTCATCTGGATGCCATTATCCATGGTGCGACCCTGCAGAATCTCCCCTACTGGGTCCTGGAGGGAGGCTACCTGGCGTAGGCCGCCGGCAATGCCCTCGATGCGGGCTGCATCAAGCGACAAGCGGTCGATGAGGGATTCGGACATGCCGTTGGCGCGGCCGGCCTCGATATCGAGCTGGTTCGCCGCGAGGATGTCCTCGGTGTGCGCAATCAGATTCTCAGCGGCGCGGTTGAGGATTTCATTCTTGCGCGGGGTGGGCAGCTGCGCGAACTGTGGCGCCACCGCCTTGGCGGCGCGGGCTTTGGACAGAACTTCTTCACGTTCGGTGTTGCTCATGCCATACCAGCGTACGGAAGGTCTGCCCGCTTGTCAGGGTTTTGTACAGCTATGGGCTCATAATGAGCGCCAGTCTTAGGCCCCAAGCTCGCGGCGGCGCTCCGCCGCGGCACGCAGGCGCTCAGCGCGCTTTTTCTTTTCCCCTTCGGAAAGCTCATCGAAGAGCTCTTCATCCGACTCGCTGAACTTCAGTACCCCGCGCGCAGCCCAAGAAGCGAAAAACGCGATGACGGGCGAGATCCAGAAATAGCTCCAGTCGAAGACAAAGAGGCCCAGGAAGAGCGCGATCATCGCTACCGACCAAATGACGGAATCCACTATCTGCACCTTGCGGCCGCGGGCGAGCATGTCCTCCAGCTCCGCCTCGTGGCAGCGTGCGGGTGTTGTGGCGCTGGGGGTGGCAAGCTCCGGCAGGTCCGCAAAGAGCTTTTCGACGTCTCCGCGCGTGCGCGCCGCGGCAGCCTCGCCGGTGCGCTGCTCAAATTCATCGGGGCCCAACGCACCGTTGACGAAGTGCTGGCTCAGTTGCTCCAGGGCCTCAGAGCGCTCCGCATCACCAACGCGGATATCGGGGTTCTCCATTAATAACCTGCCTTCGGGTCAACCAGAGTAGGCAGCTTGTCCCCCGCCGCGAAAGCCTTGGCCACTTTGACGGTGTGCGCGCCAATTTTTTCTCGCACGGAGCGCTGCGTATTGGCAATGTGTGGGGTGATAACCACGCGCTTATCCTGCCACAGCGGGTGATCCTCCGGCAACGGTTCAGGGTCGGTGACGTCGAGTGCCGCACCCGCAATCTCCCCTTCCTCCAATGCCGCAACGAGGTCCTCAGTCTTGACGAGCGGGCCGCGGCCCACGTTGACCACGACCGCGTGATCCGGCATCTGCTTAAAAGACTCCGCGTCCACCATGTGGCGGGTCTCCGGGGTCAGCGGGGCGATGAGCACGAAGTAGTCTGCTTGAGGCCAGACCTTGTCCACTTCAGAAATCGGGTAAGTCTCCTCCGCGCCCTCGACCGGCTTGCCGGAGCGGTTCACCGCGATGATGCGCGGCCCAAAGCCGGAGAGCATGCTGATCAGACGCTTGCCAATGCCACCGGCACCAATAATGGCCACCGTCTTGTCGTCATAAAGATAGGAAGTGTGCGCCTCCATCTCTGCATAGGAATCAAACGTGCCGTTCACGCGGCGGTGCGCATGCAGCTGCGCCAAAAGCAGCGCGATGGTGGATTCCGCCACCGTGTTGTCATAGACACCGGCGGCGTTCGACCACGGCACGCTGCTCCCCTTCATCACTTCAAGCACGTGGTCCACGCCCGCCGAAGGAATCTGCACGAAGCCAATGTTCTCCGGCAGCGGCTCCGGGAAGTCGGTGCCATCGCCGGTGTAGATGAGGAAGGAGGCCTCATCTAGCGGGGCGCGCTCAAAGCCCGCGGCGTCGAGCACCTCGATGGTTTCCTCCCAGGGGTGTGGTTCGATGGCGTACTTCATGCACATCCTCCTTAGCTAGTAGCCGGCGTCCGGGTCGACGCGGGTGGGCATATCCTCGCCGCGCTCCCACGCGGCGGCGTTGGCATTGAAGATAGCACCCAGGTGGTACTGGGCCACGTGATCCGAGGCCGCCATGTGCGGCGTCAGCGTGGCGTTGGGTAGATCGTAGAGCGGGTGGCCATCCGGAAGCGGCTCCGGGTCCATGACCTCCAGGCCCGCGCCGGCAATCTCGCCCGTGCGCAGAGCCTCTACGAGATCGTCCGTGACCACGGTGCTGCCGCGGCCGACGTTGACGAACACCGCCGAAGGCTTCATGGCGCGGAACACCGCTGCGTCGAAAAAGGCTTCCGTGGCGGCCGTCGCCGGCAAAATGCTCACGACGAAATCCGCTTTATCCCAGGCCTCGTCGGCGCGCTCGATGGGCAACGTCACGTCCGCTCCCTCTACCGGGCGGCCCGAGCGGTTCACCGCGGTGATGTGCACGCCGAAGGGCGCGAGGTAGACCATGAGCTGCTTGCCGATGCCTCCCGCGCCCACGATGACCACACGCGTTGGCCCCTGCTGCTCATAGAGCCAGGCTTGGGATTCATCGAGCTCACGCGCCACCGACCAGGACTTCGCGAGGGCGAAAGCCTTGTGGTGGTGCGCCTGGGAGAGCATGAGTCCCAGTGCAGATTCCGCCACGGGCTTGGCAAAAGCACCCGCGGAGTTACACCACGGCAGGCCATCGCGCCGGATGAGCCCGGCATCGATGTGGCGGTTAACCCCAGTGAAGCAGTACTGCACCCACTTGATGTTCTCGGGAATCTCCGGGGTCTGCGCCGGGTCCGAGGCGGTATTCACAAAGACCTCGGCTTCCGCCAAACTTTCGACGCGCTCGTGTCCGGCTGCGTCGATATCTGCCACAGTTGCCGCCCACTCGTCGGGGCCCATGAAATAGCGCATTAAATACGGGAGGCGAAGTTGGACAGGTAGTCGGCATGGACAACCGGGCGGCGCATATCCTCCGGCAGCTCCTCGGTGTGCTTGCCCAGCAGGTTGTGCAGCGTGGTGGAGTCATAGCCCACCTCGCCGCGGCCGATGACCTGGCCCTTGGGACCCATGATGTCCACGATCTCGCCGGCGTTGAACTCGCCCTTAATGTCGGTAATGCCCACGGCCAGCAGGGAGTTTCCGCCGCGGACCACGGCCTCCATGGCGCCCTCGTCCAAGCGCAGGGAGCCGCCGGTATCCGCGCAGTAGAGAGCCCAGAACTTCCAGGCGGACAGGCGGCGTTCCTCACGGGTGTGGAAGACGGTGCCTACGGAGGCGTCGTCAAGCGCCTGCCCAATATTATCCGCCGAGGTCAACAGCACCGGGATGCCGCCACGCGTGGCCAGGCGGGCAGCCGAGACCTTCGTGGCCATGCCGCCGGTGCCGACCTTGCCGCCATCGCCGGCCACGACCGCCTTGAGATCCTTGCCGGTGCGCACCTCCTCCACGAACTTGGCGTCCGGCTCGGCCGGGTTCTTGTCGTAGAGGCCGTCCACGTCGGAGAAGAGGAAGAGGGCATCCGCGCCGACCAGATTGGCCACGAGCGCCGACAGGCGGTCGTTATCACCGAAGTGCATCTCGGAGGTGGCCACGGTGTCGTTCTCGTTGACGATGGGCACCGTGCGCATCTGGCGCAGACGGTCAATGGTGCGCTGGGCGTTGCGGGCGCGATCGCGCTTGCCGACGTCCGACGCGGTCAGCAGCACCTGCCCAATGGTGCGGTTATAGCGGGCAAAGGACACGCCCCATTCGTAGGCGAGGTGCACCTGGCCCACCGCGGCGGCGGCCTGCTTGGTGGCCAAATCGGTGGGGCGCGTGGTCAGGCCCAGCGGGCCCATTCCGGCGGCCACGGCACCGGAGGAGACGATGATGATGTCGGAGACGTTCATGCGTGCGCAGACGGCGTCGACGATCTTGTCGATCTTCTCGGTGGAGGTCACGAAGTCATCGCGCGTTAGCGACGAGGATCCGATTTTGATGACGATGCGCTTGGCTTTGGAGATCTCCTCGCGCAGCGGCGAGGAGAAACCGCTGGATTTCTCCGATAGCGTGGTGGTCTCCGGGTAGTCCACGTCCGGGGTCGGCCCCTCGAAGGGTTCAAGGGGGAGAGGATAGTCGAGCTGGTTGTCGTGTTCGGATGACATACCGGCTCAGTATACCGGGCTAACCCTGCCAGCGATCGCGGTTCGCGGACTCGCGAGTGACTTCCCCGTCCGTGCCAAAGTCGAACTCGTCCACGAGGCCGCGGCGCGCCTGGGAGGCGCGCTTGCGCTCAGCGGCGGAGACGCGGTCGGTGCCCATGAGGCGGCCGTCCTGTCCGCGGCCCGCATCAGTTGCGCGGCCACCGGCCATCGGCTCGTACTCGAAGGTGATGTCCCCGATGGTGACCGGGCAGCCTTCCTCCGCGCCCTGGCGGTGCAGCTCTTCCTCGACACCGGCCTTGGCCAGGCGGTCTGCGAGGTAGCCCACGGCCTCGTCGTTTTCGAAGTCGGTCTGGCGAATCCAACGGTCGATCTTGTCGCCCTCGACGATGAATCCGCCCTCCACCTCGGGATCGGGGCGGACGGTGAAGTCCGCGAAGGAGCCCTTCTTTTTCTTGCCCACGGACTTGGGCTGAATGATGGTGTGGTTCTTGTCCACCGCCGCCTTGGGCTGTGACTTGCGGTGTTCTTTCACCATCTCCATCAGCTTGTATTTGAGGGGCTCTAGCCCCTTGCGCGCCACCGCGGAAATGATGAAGACCGGCCAGCCGTACTTCTCCTCGAGGTCACCCTTGACGAATTCCGCGAGCTCCTCTGCCTCGGGAACATCCGCCTTGTTAAGGATGATGACGCGCGGGCGCTCGCGCAGGTCACCAAGCCCGGTGTCCTGTTCCAGGAGCTCCTGGTACTTGGCCAGCTCGGTCTCGAGCGCCTCGATGTCGGAGAGCGGATCGCGGCCCGGTTCGATGGAAGCGGTATCCACCACGTGGGCGAGAACCGCTGTGCGCTCGATGTGGCGCAGGAAGTCGAGGCCTAGGCCCTTGCCCTCGGCGGCTCCCGGGATGAGGCCCGGGACATCCGCCATGGTGAAGGATTCGTAGCCCATGTCCACCACGCCCAGGTTGGGCTGGAGGGTGGTGAAGGGATAGTCACCGATCTTCGGCTTGGCTGCCGAAAGCACAGAAATGAGGGAGGACTTGCCCGCGGAGGGGAAACCGACGAGCCCAACGTCCGCCATGGACTTCAGCTCGAGGATGAGGTCGCGCGCCTGGCCCGGCTCGCCCTGCAGCGCAAAGCCCGGGGCTTTGCGGGCGGCCGAGGCTAGCGCTGCGTTTCCCAGTCCGCCGAAACCACCCTCCGCGGCCACGAAACGGGTGCCCGGGACCGTGAGATCCGCGAGCATCTCCCCGTCCTCGGTATAGACCACGGTGCCTTCAGGGACCTCGAGGATGAGGTCCTCGCCGCGCGCGCCGTTGCGCCAGTCACCAGCGCCGTTGCCGCCGCGGCCGGACTTCAGGTGCGGGCGGTAGTGGAAATCCATGAGGGTGTGGATCTGGGGTGAGACCTCCAGCAGGATGTCTCCGCCGTGGCCGCCGTTGCCGCCATCGGGCCCGCCGAGCGGCTTAAATTTTTCGCGGTGGACGGAGGCGCAGCCGTGTCCGCCGTCGCCTGCCTGCAAGTGCAAAACCACTCGGTCAATGAATCGTGCCATGCCCGCTAGTCTAACGGTTCCTGGCATACCGTCCTAGTTGAGCACTGCGGGGAACTGAAGCCAATGCCCCCTGGTTTTTCACGCTCCCCACCAAGCCGGCGCTCGAAAACGCCCAAATCCCGAGCGGGACGCTCGGGATTTAAGACTTTATGCTCTTAAGCAGTTGCTTCTGCAACAACCTCTTCGGCCGGAACAATGTTGACCAGACGACGTCCACGCTTGACGCCGAACTCAACAGAGCCTGCCGCGAGAGCGAACAGGGTATCGTCGCCGCCGCGACCAACGTTCTCACCCGGGTGGAACTTGGTGCCGCGCTGACGCACGATGATCTCGCCGGCCTTAACCTGCTGACCACCGAAGCGCTTAACGCCGAGGCGCTTGGACTCGGAATCGCGACCGTTGCTGGAGCTGGAAGCACCCTTCTTGTGTGCCATGTGGTTTCCCCTCCTTCAGGGATGAATTAGAGCCGGTTAAGGCTTACTTGATACCGGTAATCTTCAGCGTGGTCACCGGCTGACGGTGACCAAGGCGACGCTTGTAACCAGTCTTGTTCTTGTACTTGAGGATGTCGATCTTCGGGCCCTTGCCCTGCTCGACAATTTCAGCGGAGACGGAGACCTTCTCCAGGTCTGCAGCCTTCGACTTGACGGTTGCGCCATCGACGAGCAGAACCGGGGTGAGAGCAACGGAGGAACCCGGCTCACCCTCGATCTTCTCGACCTTGACGAGGTCACCTTCAGCAACCTTGTACTGCTTTCCGCCGGTCTTGACGATCGCGTACATAGAGGGCTACCCCTTATCTAAACTCGGCTCGCTAGCAGCTGGGTGGTGCCGCTAGCGAATGGACATTGGACATTGGCGTTTAGAACCACATCCGCGAGAGACGTGCGGGAACCGCAGCGCGTCCCATCGAGCGCATTCATGGTCTAAACAGCGACTGTCAAAGACTACCCCGTGAGGGGGCGAAAAGGCAAAACGCCTTTTCTAGCGCGACCTGCGCCGTGCTACTCGACGCCTCCCGCGCCCGCCCTTTCGCGCCTTCGACGCTGTGGTCTGTGCGGAAGACTCTCGCCGCTGCGCCTCGCTCCCCTGTCCGCGTTCATTCGACCTCTGGGTGGCTTGGCTCTGCGCCATCTTGCGCACCACTCGGCGACGGCCGCGGCTGCGGGTCGCGCGCACGCTCATGTTCTCGCTCGACTCCGCGCCCTTGCGCTCTGCCTTGGCCTTCTTCTTAGAGGCGGCTAGCTGAGCGTCCTTGGCCGGGGCCTCGTCCTGCGCGAAGTCTTCACGCTTTGGGCGAATATCCGAGCGGGAGTTTCCGCGCGTGCGGCGCTTGCGGCGCGGTGACTTCTCAAAGGCTTCGACAGCCTCATCATAGGTCTGCTCCGAGCGCTGCGTGGATGCCTTTTCCGCACCGGCGTGCTCATCGCGCTTGCCGTGCTTCGCGCGCGAGCCCTCACTCGTCTCCTCGCGTTGTGGCTCCCGGAAGGTACGCGTTGCCCGGCGCGGCTTGCGCGAGCGCTTCGCCTTCGCCTTCGAGCGCTTCGCGTCCAGGCTTTCCGCTACGGCATAGCCAATGGAGGCGCTATCCGGGGTATCCGGCTCGTCCTCGTCGACGACGACCACGTTGGCCACGAGCTCCTCCAAGGAGGACTCGTCATCGCGCGAAACTTCCTTTTCTGTGGCAGTTTCGTGCTCGGCGGCGGCTTCCTCGTCGTCGCGGTGCATGCGCACGGCAGCCGGGTGCTGCTTCGGATCGCGCTGCGGTGTGCGGCGCTCCTTGCGGCTACGGCGCTGCGGCTTCGAGTTCTCCTCCTCGGCATCCTCATCAACCGGGTACTCGTGAATGATGATTCCCCGGCCATGGCAGGCCTCGCACTCGGTGGAGAAAGTCTCGATGAGGCCTGTGCCCACGCGTTTGCGCGTCATCTGCACCAGGCCCAGTGAGGTGACCTCAGAAACCTGGTGGCGCGTCCGGTCACGTCCCAGCGCTTCCTTGAGGCGGCGCAGCACAAGGTCCTGGTTTTCCGGCAGCACCATATCGATGAAGTCCACGACGATCATGCCGCCGATATCGCGCAGGCGCATTTGGCGCACGATCTCCTCGGCCGCCTCGAGGTTATTGCGGGTCACCGTCTCCTCGAGGTTGCCACCGGAGCCGGTGAATTTGCCCGTGTTGACGTCAATGACCGTCATGGCCTCAGTGCGGTCAATAACGAGGGTGCCGCCAGACGGCAGCCACACCTTGCGACTCAGGGCCTTCTGCAGCTGCTCATCAATGCGGTAGGCGCTGAAGGCATCCTCGCCATCGTGGTCGCGGGCGTCATAGCGCACAACGCGGTCCGCCAAGTCATGCGCCATGGAGTCCACATAGGCGCTGACCGTGTTGTAGGAACGCTTGCCGTCCACAACCAAGGTGCTGAAGTCCTCGTTGAAAAGGTCGCGCACGACCTTAATGAGCAGGTCCGGCTCTTCGTACAAGGTGACCGGCTTGGCACCCTTCGTTGCCTTCTCGTGCGCGGCGCGGGCGCTAATGTCCTCCCACAGGGAGTGCAGGCGGTTGACGTCGGACGCGATGTCCTCCTCCGACACGTTCTCCGCTGCGGTACGAATGATGGCGCCGCCATCCCCCGGGATGACGCGCTCCAGAATCCCCTTGAGGCGCTTGCGCTCCGGCACCGGCAGCTTGCGGGAGATTCCCGCGCTGCGCCCGCCGGGCACATACACCAGGAAGCGGCCGGCCAAAGAAATCTGGGTGGTCAGGCGCGCGCCCTTGTGGCCGATGGGATCCTTGGCCACCTGAACTAGGACCTGATCACCGGACTTCAAGGCATTTTCCACCTTGCGGCCGCGTCCGCCAATGCCCAATGCGCGCCAGTCGATGTCGCCCGCGTACAGCACGCCGTTTCGGCCCTGTCCAATATCGACGAAGGCTGCCTCCATCGAGGGCAGCACGTTTTGCACGCGGCCCAAGTAGATATTGCCAATTTGGGAGGGGTGCGTCTCCGTCGTGACGAAGTGCTCGACCAGGAGATCATCCTCCAGCACACCGACCTGGGTGATGATGCCCGCACTGTCGGTGCGCTGCTTATCGCGCACCACCATGGTGCGCTCTACAGATTCGCGGCGCGCGAGAAACTCCGCTTGGGAGACGATGTGCTGGCGCTCGCGGCCCTTCTCCCGCAGCTCCGCACGGCGGCGGCGCTGCGCCTCGATGCGGGTTGAGCCCTTGATGGCCTTCGGCTCTTCAATGTGCTCGACTTCCTCGCGGGCTGGCCCGCGGCTTTCCGCCCCGCGGCCACGGGAAGTTCCGCGGCTGCCGCGACGGCGACCACGCGGTTGGTTCGACGGCGCCGAATCTTCCTCGGTTTCTTCCACGCGCTTTTCTGGCTTCTGGCGCTTGGTCAGCGGAGTGATCTTCGGCGCCATGAAGACCGGCGCGAAGTCGTACACGTCCGGGTCTTCCTCAGCCATCGGGGTGATCAGCGGGGTGAGGTCCTCGTCCTCGGCGCTATCACCGGCCTCGGCGAGCGCCTCGTGCAGCATTTCGGCATCGACCTTGTCGACGATCTGCGAAATCTCGTTATCAACGTTCTTGCGCACGCGCTCGCGCAGCTTTTCTTCTTCCTCGCTCAGCTGCTCCGGCTGCTCTGGCTGCGCAGTAGTCTCTTCCGGTACGGGTTCCTCTGCCTGCTCCTTCGGCTCAGCCTTCTTGCCTGCCTTGCTCACGCGCTTCGCCGCGCGCTTGGCGCGCTTCTTCTTCACGGTCTTCTCCGGCTTTTCCTCAGCCGGGGCTTCAGTAGTTTCTTCGACAGGTTCTTCGGGGGTCTGCGCAGCATCAGCCGTGGCTGCAGCCTGGTCGGTGCCCTCGGTGGCGGCCTGGTCGGTGTCCTCGGGGGCGGGCACGAGGACGTCGATAAGCTGGCCCACCTCTTCCGGCGTAAGTGTGGACTGTGCGGACTTCTTGATTCCCATCTCCGCGAACTGGGCCACCAATTCCTTGGAAGCCACGCCCACCTGCTTGGCCAAGGCATAAAGGCGAGTCTTGGGAGCGAGTGCCTCGCGGTCAATCCCCGCTACAGCCGCGGCCAACGTCGATTCAATACGTTCTTCTTCTGTTTTCTTCTTGGATGCCATCAGCGGCTAATCTCCTGACGTTGTGCTCACCCCGGGCGCAGGTTGCCGCCACACGGTGGTGAGTCTTTGAAAAATTCTCATCATCTTTATTAAGTTGTCAGCGCCTTCTATTCTGGCACAGAGCTCGATTAAGGCTCACATGTTAGTATCGCCGCTATGTCCAACGGCGCGCCCACAAACACACCTGCAGAGCGGAAAATACCTGTCCACGCGCCACGCACTGTGGCGCAGGCGCGCGCCCGCAACGAGATCGCGCTGCGGAATATCGTGACCGTAGCCGTACCCGCGGGCATCGCTTCAGGCCTTCGCGTCGTTGACTTCCCCTATCCCTACGCGGTCCCGGTCTACGCGGTGCTCATCATGGTGATGCTCTACGGAGCCTTCCGCATCATTCGCAGCAAACCAAAGTTTGTACAAGCCGCGCAGGAAGAGTTTCGGGCGGGCGACTACCCCACCCTTGCCTACTTGTTGCCGGTGCTCGCCATCTTTTCGCCGCTTATCACCGAAGGGATTAAGTCCACCGGGATTCTCGGCGATATATCGCTCAACCCCATCCTCGTCGCAGCGGGCCACACGGCCTTTGCCATACCGGCGTTCATCATCGGTGGCCGCGCCTTCGGCACCACCTCTTTCCGCGTGGGCAAGCGCCGCATCAAAGCCATCACAGAAAAGGACAGTTTGGATGGCGTCACAGAGAAAAGCATTGCCGCCGTTGAGGAACACCCAGAGGCCCTCAGCGGATTGGTGGCGGCGGGCGCCGTTACCGGTAACACGATTTCCATCCCAGCATTGAGCAAGCTACTCGGCTACGAGGAGGGGCTCGAGGAGGAAATGCGCGAGCTCGAGAAGGCAGGCGTGGTGAAGATGTCTGGCTTGATATACGGCAAAGGAAAACGCACCTACAACATCACGCTTACCGAGGCAGGTGTGCGCAGCATGGACGCCGCGCACACACGCTAGCGTGGAAGGGTGTCATCGCCCGGAAAGAGCTTCGGCCCGATCCACAGCATAAGGTAGACCAAGCTCACGAGAACGGGGATTTCAACGAGAGGACCAATCGTTCCGGCTAGGGCCTGGGCAGAAGTCGCGCCGAACGTTCCAATGGATACCGCGATCGCAAGCTCAAAATTGTTTCCTGCAGCAGTAAAAGCCACGCTGGCAGATTGCGCATAGTTCATCCCTACGGACTTAGCTACGCCCAATGACAACACAAACATGCCAACGAAATAGATAACTAATGGCACAGCAACGCGTGCTACCGCTGCTGGCTGCTCCACGATGTTTTCGCCTTGCAGAGAAAACAGCAGAACGATGGTGTAAAGCAATCCGATCAGAGCCAGAGGCGATACAGCAGGGAGGAAGCGGTCCTCAAACCACTCTCTTCCCTTCGCCTTTTCGCCCCAGAAGCGGGACAACGCACCCAAAAGGAACGGAATGCCCAGGAACACGAGAACAGCCTTGACGATGGCCCAAAAAGAGAACTCTGCACTCGTGGTATCAAGTCCCAACCAGCTTGGGAGGATGCGAAGGTAGAACCATCCCAACACGCCAAACATGGCCACTTGGAAAACAGAGTTAAGCGCGACAAGGATCGCCGTTGCCTCGCGGTCAGCACACGACAGATCCGACCACACGAGCACCATGGCGATACAGCGAGCAAGACCCACAATGATCACGCCGGTGCGAAGCTCCGGCTGGTCAGCCAAAAAGAGCCATGCCAGGGCAAACATGAGCGCAGGCCCCACCAGCCAATTGAGGACGAGCGACACCACCATAAGACGGCCATCAGTAGCAATTTCCCGGGTTTTCTCATAGCGGACCTTCGCCAAAGGCGGATACATCATGAGGAGGAGGCCAATTGCGATCGGAATGGAAATCCCACCAATTTTGACGGCCCCTAAGGCGTGACCAATTCCGGAGAGAAAGTGGCCGAAAAGCAGTCCAATGGCCATCGCCAAGATGATCCACACGGGTAGAAAGCGGTCAAGAAAAGACAACGTGGGACGCTGCGGCAGGGCCATGTCTTCCTCTTCCTTCATTGTTGAACAGAGCAGGATACGAAAGTGCAATATACAGCTCGTATTGATGCACGTCAATATGATTACGAAGGCAAGCATAGCCCATATACTGAACACATGGCTTCCTCCCCCGCTCCCAAGACCAGCGCTGACGCGGCTGAGTGTTGTTCCCTCAGCACGGGCCCTCTGAGCGCCGCCGAGGCGGCGCACTTTTCCCAGCAATTTAAAGTCCTGGCTGACCCAGCCCGCCTCCGGCTCCTGTCCATTCTGTGTGATGAAGGGTGCGGACCGATGAGCGTCACGAAACTCACAGAGCTCACCGCACTGAGCCAACCCACAGTCTCCCACCACTTGGCACGTCTGCGGGAAGCTGGCCTCCTCACCCGAGAGCAAAGAGGCCGTACCGTCACTCATCGCGTTGAAAAAGACGCTTTTACGGCGTTGCGCACACTTCTCTCTTTCGATTGACCCGCGAACCAGCGTGCACCCGTTAGCCAGCGTGCAATAGCGGGGCGGGAAATAGAAAAAGCCCGAGCATCTGCTCGGGCTTCGTTACGCGCTCAGCGCAGTAATCATAGTTAGAGGTTCGGGAACCAGATGGAGATCTCGCGCTCAGCAGACTCCGGGGAGTCGGAACCGTGGACGACGTTCTCGCCAACGGTCAGAGCGAAGTCACCGCGGATGGTGCCCGGGGTGGCCTTCTCTACTGGGTGGGTGCCACCGGCGAGCTGACGCCATGCGGCGATGGCGGATTCACCTTCGACAACGCCCGCAACCAGCGGTGCGGAGGTGATGAAGTCAACGAGATCGCCGAAGAAAGGCTTATCCTCGTGCTCGGCGTAGTGCTTCTTTGCGGTCTCCTCGTCGGCGACGCGCAGATCCATGGCGACGAGCTTCAGGCCCTTGCGCTCGATGCGGGAGATGATCTCGCCCACGTGGCCGTTCTTCACGCCGTCCGGCTTGATGAGAATGAGTGTACGTTCAGTCATAGGGCACATAGTACAGAACAGGTGCTCCCGCGTCCCGACAGTGGGCCAATTTATAAGCGCTACGTGAGGCGGCGCACGATTTCCTCCGCGCGCTCATGGCTCGTGCCACGAAACCACATCTGCACTTGACGCACGGCCGTGCCGTATTGGCCGCTCTCCAGCAGGCCTTTCAGCTCCTCGCGGTGCCATTCTTCCAAATCCGCAAACTCCACCGGGCGCTCGTCGCGCTGCTGTTTGAGCACGCCGACGACGAGGAAGACGAAGGCCGGAATCAACAGCGCCAGCGGCAGCGCAAAGCCGCCAAAATACAGCTTGGCCACGAGAGCAGCGATGCACAGCAGGGCGGACAGGCCGTAGAGAAGAAAGAGCATGCCGGCTAGTCTAGCGCGTTCAGCGTCGACTGCAGCCAGACGCGAGAGTTCATGAGCAGGCGCTTCGCCTCCGCAGTATAGGGAGCCCACAACTCGAAGGCGTGGACGCCGCCATCCACAACCTCGCACTGCGTGGGCACGCCTGCGGACTTCAGGCGCTCGGCGTAGTCCACAATCTCGCCGTAGAAGAGCTCGCTGCTGCCCGCGTAAAGCCAGGCCGGCGGTAGGCCAGACAGATCCGCGCGGCGGCCGGGCACGGCATAGGGCGCGTCCGGGTTGCCGTTGGTGTAGTAGCGCCAGGCCTGCGCGTTGGAATCCGCATCCCAGATGGGGTTGCGGTCGGTGGACGCTGCGCGGTCATCCAGCATCGGACAAAATAGCCACTGCCCCGCCGGCTGGATTCCGCCTTCATCATAGAGGCGTTGGCACAGGGCGGCGGCGAGCCCTCCCCCGGCGCTTTGGCCGCCGATGACAATCCGATCCGGGCTAACTCCCAGCTCCTCCGCGTGCGTGAGGAGCCAGTGGTGGGCTGAGTGGACGTCGTCAAGCGCGGCCGGATAGGGATTTTCCGGGGCATAGCGATAGCGCGGCGCGATGATCGTCACGCCTACTTCTGCAGCCGTCTCCTTGAGGTGTTTGACGTCCTGGCGCGGATGGCCCATCAGTAGCCCGCCACCGTGGATCCACAGCACGGCGCCGCGTGGGTTCTCCGGGCTATAGATGGTCGCGCGGATTTCGGCGTTTCTCACCCGCCGCGTGCGCACGCCCTGGATATAGGGGGCGGGCCACAGCGCTGGAACTACACGTCCGGCGCGGCGGATCAGCGAGTTGGTCGGATCCCACAAAGATATGAATGCTGCGCCCGCGCGCAGCTCCGGCCGGATATACACCGCGGCGGCCTACTTCTCAGTCAGGTGCTGCGTAGTGAGGTAGCCGCGGTCCATGCGGGCAACGAGCACCGAGCGCATATACGCTGCCAGAGCCCAGAGAAGGGCGAAGATGATGAAGATCGTGGCCACGGACCAGTGGACCATGAAACCAAGAACAATGCCGATGACGTGGAACACGATCAATACCCCGACGATCCAGGGCTTGTTCATGAACGGGAAGGACGCTAACAGCAGCACCATAAAACCGATGACCACGCCATAGTTGAACGGGGTCCACAAGGTGCCGTCGTAGAGCTTGTACAGCATCGGCAGCGCCAGAACCAAGGTGATGAGTTCCAGCGTGAGGGAGCTGGCCACCACCATGCCACCGAATTGCTTGAGGGGATCCTTGGCCGGCGCTTGGCCTAGTCCGAGCGGGCCAATCTCCTCCTCGGGGACGGGTTTGCGGGGGCTCATGCGGGCTCCTTTCCAAAGAGTGCGCGGGCGTCACCTGCCGTGACTACCGAGCCGGTGATCACGATGCCGGATCCGGACTGTACGTCGGCCTCCTCCGCCAATTCCACGGCTTGGGTATAGGCGCTGGGCAGTTCTGGTTCGACGTACACGCGCTCCTCACCGAAGATGTCGCGGGCGAGCTCCGCCAGCTCATAGGCATCGCGGGCGCGCGGCGAGGTGTTCTGAGTAATCACGACTTCCGTGAGCACGGATTCCAGGGCGGTGAGGATGCCGGCGGCGTCCTTGTCGGCGAAGATGGACACCACGCCGATGAGGCGGGCGAAGTCGAAGTCGCGGTCGAGCGCTGCTGCTAGGGCCTTAGCGCCGTGTGGGTTGTGGCAGGCGTCCAAGAAGGTCGTGGGGCTGGTGCGCACGCGCTCCAAGCGTCCGGGGGAAACGGCCTTGGCAAAGCCGGTGCGCACGGAGGCGATATCGAGCTGATTGCCTGACGACGCCCCGAAGAAAGCCTCCACCGCCGCCAAAGCGACGGCCGCGTTCTTGGCTTGGTGCTCGCCGTGCAGCGGCAGGAAGATGTCCTCATAGAGGCCGCCGAGACCTTGGATGGTGAGCTGCTGGCCGCCGACGGCAATGCGGGATTCCAGCGCGGCGAACTCGGAGCCCGCGCGCGCTACGCCGGCGCCGACGTCGACGGTGCGCTGCAGCAGCACGCGCATGGCCTCCGGCTCCTGCTCGGCGATGATGGCGATGTTCTCCCCCGGCGTGAGCACATCATCGGCGTCGTGCTCGCGGGCTTTGATGATGCCGGCCTTTTCACCGGCGATCTCGGTGATGGTGTCACCGAGGTAATCCGTGTGGTCGAGACCCACCGGCATGACCACGGCTACCTCCGCGTTGACCACGTTCGTGGCATCCCACGTGCCGCCGAGGCCGACCTCAACCACGGCGACGTCGATAGGCGCATCGGCGAAGGCCGCGTAGGAAATACCCACGAGCACCTCGAAGGTGGACATGGGGATGTCGGAGCGGGAATCCACCATTTCCACATAGGGCTTGATTTCGCGCCAAATGCGCACGAAGTCGCGCGGGTGGATGGGGTGGCTGTCGATGCCGATGCGCTCGGTCACCAACTGCAGGTGCGGGCTGGTGACGAGGCCTACTCGGCGGTGGAAGGCGCGCAGCAGCGAATCGATCATGCGCGCGGTCGAGGACTTGCCGTTGGTGCCTGCAACCTGGATGACGTGGAAGGAACGCTCCGGGTTGCCCAAGAGATCCATGAGCATCTCGATGCGCTCGAGGCTGGGCTCAATGATAGTCTCCGGGGCACGCGCGTTGAGCTCCGCGGTCACCTGAGCCAGCTCCGCGAGCTCCTCCGGCGTGGCCTGCTCGGGCGCTGCCTCCTCGTAGTCATCCTCACCGCCGAGGTTGAGCGTTAGGCCGGAGTCGGTGATTTCGACCGGCCCGCCATCGGTGCCCTCCGCGAGGGCATCGACGACCTCAAATTCCTCGCGGTCTTTCTCCTCCGCCACTACTTGAGCCCCTCCAGACGTGCGGTGATGCGCTCGACTTCTTCCTGGGCCACCTGCTGGCGCACGCGGATCTTCTCCACGACTGCCTCCGGCGCCTTGGACAGGAAGGCCTCGTTGCCCAGCTTCTTGCCGGTCTGGTCCAGCTCCTTTTGGGCCTTGGCCAAATCCTTCTCCAGGCGCTTGCGCTCTGCGGCGACGTCGACGGCACCGGAACTGTCCAAGGTGACCTCGACGGTGGCCTGGGACAAGCGCACCTCGATGGAGGCGGACGCGGTGAAGTCCTCACCCGGCTCGGTGGTGTTGGCCAGGTTGCGGATGAGCCCTTCCTGCTCCTGCAGGTCGGCCGCGGCGAAATCGAGGCGGCCCGGGACCTTCTGCGAAGGCTTGACACCCTGGTCGGAGCGGAAGCGGCGCAGCTCGGTGATGAGCTTGTCTGCGTCCTGAATGCGGCGGGCGGCGACCTCGTCCTTCTCGGCGCCGCCGTTGGTGTGCTCCTGAGTCGGCCACTGCGCGGTGACGATGGTCTCCCCGCCGGTCAGGGCCTTCCACAGGACCTCGGTGACGAACGGCATGGTCGGGTGCAGCAGGCGCAGAACCAGGTCGAGCACGCGGCCCAGGACGATCTGGGTCGTGCGTCCGGTGGCCTGCTCCTCGGCGCTCGCCGCATCGAAGTCGCGCGGGATCTGGGTCTTGGCAATCTCCAGGTACCAGTCACACAGCTCATCCCACACGAAGTGGTAGAGCAGCTCGTTAGCCTTGGCAAACTGGTAATCATCCAGGTAGGCGTCCACCTTGGCGCGGACCTCTTCGGAGCGGTCGAGGATCCAGCGGTCGGCGTCGGTCAGCGCGTCGCGTGCCGGCAGCTTAGCCACGCCCGCGCCGTTCATGAGCGCGAACTTGGTGGCGTTGAAGAGCTTGGTGGCAAAGTTGCGGCCGGCAGCAGCAGCGTCGACAGCAAGCGGTAGGTCCACGCCCGGGTTCGCGCCGCGGGCCAGGGTGAAGCGCAGTGCGTCCGCGCCATAGTCGCGCACCCAATCCATCGGGTCGATGCCGTTGCCCAAGGACTTCGACATCTTGCGTCCCTGCTCATCGCGCACCAGGCCGTGGAGGTAGATATCCGTGAACGGAACCTGCGGGCGGCCGTCCTTGCCTTCACCGAGCAGCTCCGGAGTGTGGGCGCCGGCGAAGGTGCCGAACATCATCATGCGGGCCACCCAGAAGAAGAGGATGTCATAGGCGGTGACCAACACGTTCGTGGGGAAGAACTTCTCCAGATCGGCGGTCTTTTCCGGCCAGCCCATCGTGGAGAAAGGCCACAGCGCCGACGAGAACCAGGTATCCAGAACGTCCGGGTCCTGGACGTAGCCTTCTGGGGCTTCCTCGTCGGGGCCGACGCAGATAATGTCGCGTTGGCCGTCCTCGCCCTCCGGGCCGTACCAGATCGGGATGCGGTGGCCCCACCACAGCTGGCGGGAGATGCACCAATCGTGCATGTCATCGACCCACTCGAAGTAGCGCGGCTCCAGGGACTTCGGGTGGATGGTGGTATCGCCCTCGCGGACGGCGTCACCGGACATCTTCGCCATCTTCTCCACGGCCACGAACCACTGCAGGCTCAGGCGCGGCTCAATCGGCTCACCGGAGCGCTCCGAGTGACCCACGGAGTGGACGTAGGGGCGAATCTCCTTGACAATGCGGCCCTGCTCGCGCAGCGCCTCGCGGATCTCCACGCGGGCTTCTTCGCGGGTCAGGCCATCGAACTTCGTGCCGGTGTTCGCGATGTGGCCGGTGGTGTCCATGATCGTGGGCATGTCCAGGTCGTGGCGCAGGCCCATGGCGTAGTCATTCGGATCGTGCGCCGGGGTGATCTTCACGGCACCGGTACCGAATTCCATGTCCACATAATCATCGGCGATGATCTTCAGGCTCAAATCATCGCGGAAGGGGTGCGGCAGTTCCTTACCCACCAGGTGGGCGTAACGCTCGTCGTCCGGGTGGACGGCGATGGCGACGTCACCCAGCATCGTCTCGACACGGGTGGTGGCAACGATGAGGTGCGGTTCGTCGTCGTTCAGCGAGCCGTAACGAATGGACACGAGCTCGCCCTCGACGTCCTTATAGACAACCTCGATATCGGAGACGGCGGTCTCCAGCACCGGGGACCAGTTAACCAGGCGGTTAGCCTGGTAGATCATGCCCTCGTCGTAGAGGGTCTTGAAGATGGTCTGCACGGCGCGGGAGAGGCCATCATCCAGGGTGAAGCGCTCGCGGGACCAGTCCACCGAGTCACCGATGGCGCGCATCTGGTTCTGGATGGTGCCACCGAATTCTTCCTTCCACTCCCAGACCTTGTTGATGAATTCCTCGCGCTCATAGTCCCAGCGCTTCTTTCCCTCCTGCTCACGCAGGCGGGCCTCCACCTTGGTCTGGGTGGCGATGCCTGCGTGGTCAGCGCCCGGCAGCCACAGGGTGGCATAACCCTGCATGCGCTTGCGGCGAATGATGGAGTCGATCAGAGTGTGGTCCAAGGCGTGGCCCATGTGCAGCTGGCCGGTGACGTTCGGCGGCGGCAGCACGATGGAATAAGGCTCCGCCTCCGAGGAAGAATCCGGGGTGAAGTAACCGGCGCTTACCCAGCCTTCGTAGAGGTCTTTCTCTACTGCCTGCGGCTCCCAGGACTTGGGAAGCTGGTCCGCGCGGTTGGTGCCAACGAGTTGCTCTTTATTCTGATCAGTCACCTGGCCAACTCTACCCTGTGCGTCAACTGGCACCAGCGCCGTGTCTAGAGTAAGGGCATGTCTCACAACCCTGGCCGCCGCGCCCGTCTCCGCACCCGCCATTTCGCCCGCGCTAAAGAAAACTCTCAGGCCTTCGCGTGCCTGACGAGCTATGACTGCATGACCGCCGAAATCTTCGATGAAGCCGGGGTGGATCTCCTGCTCGTCGGCGATTCACTGGCCAATGTGGTGCTGGGCCGGGAAACCACGCTCTCGCTCACCCTGGATGAGATGATCCCCCTTGCCCGCGCGGTGGTTGCATCGACCTCCCGCGCCTTCGTGGTGGTGGACCTTCCCTTCGGCTCCTATGAGGACGGCCCCTCCCAGGCGCTGGAGACCGCGGTGCGCGTCATGAAGGAAACCGGCGCGCAGGCCGTGAAGCTGGAGGGCGGTGCGGAGCGCGCTCCCATTGTTGCCGCGCTTGTCGCCGCCGGCATCCCGGTCTGCGCCCACATCGGCTTCACGCCCCAGCAAGTCCACGCCTTGGGCGGCTTCGTGGTCCAAGGCCGGGGTGCCGGTGCGGAGAAGCTTCACGACGACGCCCGCGCCCTCGCCGAGGCCGGCGCCTTCGCCGTGGTGCTGGAGATGGTCCCGGCAGCCCTTGCTGAGCAGGTGACCAAGGAGCTGCCCATCCCCACCATCGGCATCGGCGCCGGCGCGCAGACCGACGGTCAGATTCTGGTGTGGACCGATGCCTTCGGCCTGGGCGGTCCCAAGGCGCCGCGTTTTGTGCGCCGCTACGCGAATCTGCGCGGCGCGCTGCTGGAGGGCGCGAAGGAGTACGTGTCCGATGTGAACGAACGCTCCTTCCCCAACGCCGAGGAGTCCTTCGAGGACTAAGGTTTTGGCCATGAAGATCCTCACAACTAAATCTGAACTCCGTGCCTTCCGCGCGGCAGCGTCCGGCTCCGTGGGCTTGGTGCCCACGATGGGCGCGCTTCACGACGGCCATGCTTCCCTCATTCGCCGCGCCCGCGAAGACAACGACACCGTGGTGTGCTCGGTCTTTGTCAACCCCCTCCAGTTCACGGACCTGGGCGATTGCGAAGACTACCGCGCCTACCCGCGCACCCTCGACGCGGATGCCGCGCTGCTGGACTCATTGGGAGTCGATGCGATCTTCGCCCCCAGCGTGGAGGAGATGTACCCGGGTGGTACCCCGCGGGTGTGGGTGCGCACGGGTGAGATGGGCTCGGTCTTGGAAGGCGCCTCGCGCCCCGGCCACTTCGACGGCGTCGCCACCGTGGTGAGCAAGCTGTTTCACCTTGTCGCACCAGACCGCGCTTATTTTGGGCAAAAGGATGCGCAGCAAGTAGCCATCATCCGCCGCCTGGTGGCGGACCTCGATGTGCCGCTGGACATCATCAGCGTGCCCATCGTGCGCGCAACGGATGGCGTGGCCGAGTCCAGCCGCAATGCGCGCCTCAGTGCCGCCGAGCGTGAGCAGGCGGTCGCCCTATCCCAGGCGCTCTTCGCGCTGCAGGATGGCGCCTCGCTCGAAGAAGCCGAATCCCAGCTCGCAGCCTCCCCCGGTGTGACGGTGGATTACCTCACCGTGGTGGACCCGGCCACCCTCGAGCCCGTAGATGCACAACACCGGCCCGCCTTGGCGCTGGTTGCAGCGCAAGTGGGGCCGGTGCGGCTCATCGATAACTTGGTGCTGGAGGCTTAGCCCTTCAGCAGGTGGGCTACGGCCTCTCGCTCCTCACGCAGCTCCTGCACGGAAGCCTCGATGCGCTCCTTCTGGAAATCGCTGAGCTCCAGACCTTGGACGATTTCCCACTTTCCGTCGCGGGAGACGGTGGGAAAACCTGCGACGAGACCCTCGTCCACGCCATAGGAGCCATCCGAAACGATGGCGGCGGTGCGCCAATCCTCGGTGCCATGGATCCAATCGTGCATGTGATCCACCGCGGCGGATGCTGCGGAGGCTGCCGAGGAGCGGCCACGCACAGCGATGATCTCGGCGCCGCGCTTGGCCACCTTCGGAATCATCTCCTCCTTGTACCAGGTCTCATCTACCTCAGCGTTGGAGTAGGTCAGGTCCGGGAACTGGGAGGCGGAGTGGTTGCCCCAAACGGCAACCTTGGTCAGCTCCGCGGTGGGCACTCCCGTCTTGAGGGACACCTGGCTCAGCGTGCGGTTGTGGTCCAGACGCATGAGCGCGCTGAACTGGCTCGGGTCCAGGTCCGGAGCGCTGTTCGCGGCGATGTAGGCGTTGGTATTGGCCGGGTTGCCCACGACGAGGACGCGAACATCGCGTGCGGCGACGGCGTTCAGCGCCTTGCCCTGCACGGTGAAGATAGCGCCGTTAGCCTCCAGCAGGTCAGCGCGCTCCATACCCTTGGTGCGCGGGCGGGAGCCCACGAGGAAAGCAGCCTTGGTGTCCTTGAAGGCAACCTCCGGATCATCGGTGACGGTAATGCCGCGAAGGAGCGGGAAGGCGGAGTCATTAAGTTCCATGGCCACGCCCTCAGCGGCACCAACGGCGTCCGGGATTTCCAGCAATGCGAGTTCAACTGGGGTGTCCTTGCCATAGACATCGCCAGCAGCGATGCGCCACAGCAGGGAGTACGCAATGTTGCCGGCTGCGCCGGTCACGGTGATCTTGACGGGTTGAGAAGCAGTCATGTGTGAATCCTTTCGGCTGGGTACTCACTTCCCCACCCTAGTCCCGTTTTTCGCCCCCATGGGGTGTGATTTTACCCCCGAAAGATGCGAGTTCTTTGCACTTGAACTCCATGGCCGTCTTTTTTCGGCATAGTGGACAACTGTACGCATATTCATCGACTAGACGGGACTTTCCATGAGCACTGAGACTGCAACGGTCGACTCCGGCTCTGTTGAGCACGTGATCGATGTTGCGATAGCGCAGTTTTCTGAGCACGGTTATGCCGATACCAAGCTCGAAACCGTGTCGAAGCTGTCTGGAATGTCCAAGCGCATGATCCATTACTACTTCGGGGATAAAAAGGGTCTCTACCAGCAAGCATTGGCTGCAGCTGCCCAACGGCTCAACCCTCCGGAGGGCAGCTTGGAAATCAATTCCGCGGTCCCGGTAGAGGGCGTGCGCACTTTGGTGGACTGGATGTTCCGCCAGCACGTGGACAACCCGGAGGCCATCCGGATGCTGACGATGGAGTCCTCCCACAGTGTGCTGGAGTCCTCGCACGCGCTTGTCGACGTTTCAGCGATCTCCCTCCACCTCGACAGGCTGCTTATGCTGGGCCAAGATTCCGGCGCCTTCCGCCCGGGCATTTCTGCGAACGATATCTTCACTCTGATTTCGGCGCTGACGATGTACCGGGTGACCAATCACGCGATGATGAGCAATCTGCTCGACATCGACATGCACACCCACAACAACACCGAGGGTCTGCACCGCATGGCCGTCGATGCCGTGCTGGCCTTCCTCACGGCGAACATCCCCGACATTGGCTTTGAGTCCTATCTCAAGCAGAACGAGACCGAGCTCGAAGCCGAATCCGCGCCATTGGACGTCTACTCCACCGAGGACGAAGGCGACGTGTCCCGGGACCTCTACGAGTAGAACCCTCTTCCCAGCACTGGGCGAGCAATAAAACCACAGTAAAGGAACCATTTACCCGCCGGCCCGTGCATAATCCCAGGTCACGATCTCGCGCCATAGCTAAATGGTCCCACTCATCTGGTTCCTTTGCCCCCAGCACGAAGATGGAATCTGACAGACGGCGTTTTGAGGCCTGAAAACGCCTTTTATAAGATGCCGTTTAGGCGGATTCCTTCGCCTCGTCCGAGTAGACGAACTCCGGCTCGCCGCCGTCGGTCACGCAGTCCTTCGTGATGTGGACGCTGGCAATGTCCTCGCGGTCCGGAAGGTCATACATGATGGGAACGAGCAGCTCCTCCATGATGGCGCGCAGGCCACGGGCACCAGTCTTGCGTTCGAGCGCGAGCTCGGCGATTGCCTCCAGCGCCGCATCCTCGAAGTGCAGCTCCGCACCATCCATACTGAACAGACGCTGATACTGCTTGACCAGGGAGTTCTTCGGTTCCACCAGTACCTTAACCAGCGATTCGCGGTCCAGGTTGTCCACCGTGGCAACAACTGGCAGGCGGCCGATGAATTCCGGGATGAGGCCGAACTTCACCAAGTCCTCTGGGCGCACCTGGGAGAAGAAGTCGACGGATTCCTTCTCGTCCTTGGTCTCCAGCTTGGCGCCGAATCCCACGCCCTTCTTGCCCACGCGCTCCGAAATCACCTTGTCCAAGCCCGCGAAAGCACCGGCCACGATGAAGAGGATATTCGTGGTATCCAGCTGGATGAACTCCTGGTTCGGGTGCTTACGTCCACCCTGCGGCGGAATGGCCGCCACGGTTCCCTCGAGGATCTTCAACAGCGCCTGCTGCACGCCCTCACCGGACACATCGCGGGTAATCGAGGGGTTCTCCGACTTGCGGGAGATCTTGTCCACCTCATCGACGTAGATGATGCCGTGCTGCGCGCGCTCCACATCAAAGTCCGCAGCCTGCAGCAGCTTGAGCAGGATGTTCTCAACATCCTCGCCCACGTAACCGGCCTCGGTCAGGCTCGTGGCATCCGCGATCGCAAAGGGCACATCGAGCAAACGTGCCAGGGTCTGCGCCAGGTAGGTCTTGCCGGAGCCCGTCGGGCCCAGCATCAGGATGTTGGATTTGGCAATCTCCACCTCTGCATCCTGCGTCTTCTTCCGACGACCTTCCAAGCCCGCGGCTTCTTCAGCCTTGATGCGCTTGTAGTGGTTGTACACAGCCACCGACAACACACGCTTGGCCTGATCTTGGCCGATGACATACTTATCCAGAAAAGCCGAAATCTCCGAAGGACGCGGAAGGCGCATTTCCTTCTCTTCGTTCGCCTCAGCCTGAGCCGCGCCGAGCTCCTCCTCGATGATTTCGTTGCAGAGCTCGATGCACTCGTCACAGATGTAGACGCCGCCGCCGGCGATAAGCTTCTTCACCTGCTTCTGGCTCTTTCCACAGAAGGAACACTTGAGCAGGTCAGCGCTTTCTTGCATACGTGCCATGAAGGCCTTTCAACTCTTTTCTCTGGGGTTGGGTGGAGCGATTTTACCGCAGTCCATTCCACTCTAGTAAACCACCCAGACCCGAGCGCTATTCCTCGCGCGGCGGCGCGCCATTGAATTTAAAACGGCTGTTAATGGACATAGACAGAGCGGTTCACTAACTTACATCGAAACCTCGCCATCAGCAGAAAGACTTTCATGGATATCCGCGAACTCATCGACCGCTCCCCCATGGGCGCGCGCCAGTGGCTCATCATCGCCATCGCCCTTTTCCTCAACGCTCTCGACGGCTACGACATGGTGGCCATGGCCTTCGGCGCCGGACCTGTCAGCGAAGAGTTCGCCTTGTCCGATTCCTCCCTGGGCTGGCTCCTCTCCGCCGCGCTTATCGGTATCGGCCTCGGCTCCTTCTTCCTCGCCCCGTTAGCTGACCGCCTCGGGCGCACCACGCTGATTACCGTCTCACTCATCATCGACCTCGTCGGCCTCGTTCTCACCGCCCTCGCGCCAACGTTCAGTCTTCTCCTCATCTTCCGCCTCATCACCGGCATTGGCGTCGGCGGCGTCCTCGTCTGCGTCACCGTCCTCGTCAGCGAGTATTCCAACCTGCGCTTCCGCGGACTGGCCGTCGCCATCTATGCCTCCGGCTACGGCCTTGGTGCCTCCTTCTGCGGTGTTATCGCATCAACCTTCGATAGCTGGCAACCCATCTTCTGGGTCGGCGCAACGCTCACCGTCGTGGCCCTTATCCTCACGGTTGCTGTCGTCCCCGAGTCCGCCGACTTCCTCGCCGCCCGCGGCCGCATGGACTCCGTGCACACCATCACCGAAAAACTCGGCCTCAAGGGCGAGGTCAGCGTCCGCCCGCGCAGCACCCACAAAGCGTCCTACAAGGACCTCATCTCCCCACAGTTCCTGCGCACCTCCATCAAGCTCTGGCTGGCGTTCAGCTTCATCATGTTTGCCTACAACTTCACTTCACAGTGGACCCCGAAGCTGCTCACCGTCGAGGGGCTAACCGCCCAGCGAGGCATCATCGGCGGCATCATGCTCTCCTTCGGCGGGGCTATCGGCGCCATCCTCTTCGGCCTATTCACCACGCGCATCGACGCCCGCCCACTTCTCATCGCCTTCTGCCTCGTCTCCTCCGTCGTGCTCGTCGGTTTCATCAACTCCACTGCGGTGCCCACCCTCATGTTCGCCCTCGGCGTCGGCGTAGGCCTTAGCCTCAACGCCTGCATCTCCGGCCTCTATACCGTCACCCCGGAGGCCTACCCTTCCGCACTGCGCACCACGGGAACGGGCGCCGCCATCGGCATCGCCCGCGTCGGCGCCACCCTCGCGCCCATCCTGGCCGGCTACCTCCTCGAAACAGGCTGGACCCCGACGGGCCTCTACACCCTCGCCGGTGTTACCGCGGTGCTGGCCGCGCTCTCCCTCATCGGCGTGCGTGCCTACACGGCGGCCACGAAGCACAGCACGCCACAACCGGTAGCGGCCTAGGCTGGGGCTCAGAGCCACCCTCAACCGCTAAGGAGCTTCACATGTTCGATCTTCAGGACCAGGTTGCCATCGTCACCGGCGGTGCCGCCGGCATCGGCCGCGGTATCGTCAGCGCCCTGCGCGAGGCCGGCGCGACCGTCATCATCGCTGACCTCAACGAAGAGGCCGCACACAAAACCGCCGAAGAACTCGGCGCGGACGCCCTGCTTGTCGACGTCACCTCGCGCGACTCCGTCCGCAACCTTTATGGGGACGTCGTCAAGCGCTATGGCCGCATCGACATTGTCTGTTCCAACGCCGGTGTCTTCCCCAACTGCCCGCTCGAGGACATGAGCGACGAGCAGTGGGACGCCATGTTCGCCATCAACACGCACGGTACGTTCACCGTAGTGCAGGAAGCGCTGCCTTACATGAAGAAGGCGGGCTACGGGCGCATCGTCATCACGACGTCTATCACCGGCTCGCACACCGGCTACCCGGGCTGGGCGCACTACGGCGCGTCCAAGGCCGCGCAGCAGGGCTTCATGCGTTCTGCGGCACTGGAGGTGGCGCGCGATGGCATCACCATCAATGGAGTGCTGCCAGGCAATATCCTCACCGAAGGCCTTGAAGGCCAGGGCCAGGAGTACCTCGACCAGATGGCGCGCTCCATTCCCATGCACCGTTTAGGGTCCCCGCGCGATATCGGCAATGCCGCGGCCTTCCTCGCTTCCCGCGAAGCCGGATACATTACCGGTCAGACCCTCATCATCGACGGCGGCCAAATCCTCCCTGAATCCCCCGAAGCCATCCTGCCGCCCTACGAGGCCTAAGCGCGACTAAAGCCCCGCTACCTTTCGGATAGCGGGGCTTTAATTCTGCTCAGTTAAGCGTTGAGCTTGCGGTAATCAAAGACGGTATCGATGAGACCGTATTCGACGGCTTCCTGCGCGGTAAGGATCTTGTCGCGGTCGGTATCGATGCGCACCTGCTCGGCGGTGCGGCCGGTGTGCTCGGCCAAGGTTTGCTCCATGAGGCGGCGCATGCGCTCGATCTCGTTGGCCTCGATCTCCAGGTCCGACACCTGGCCCTGCGTGCCCTGCGTGCGCGGCTGGTGAATCAGCACGCGGGAGTTCGGCAGAGCGGCGCGCTTGCCCGGAGCACCGGCTGCCAGCAGAACAGCCGCAGCGGAAGCAGCCTGACCCAGGCAGACGGTCTGCACGTCAGGACGCACATAGCGCATGGTGTCGTAGATGGCCATCAACGCGGTGAAGGAGCCGCCCGGGGAGTTGATGTACATCGTGATATCGCGGTCCGGATCCTGGGACTCCAGGACCAGCAGCTGCGCCATGATGTCGTTGGCGGAGGTGTCATCGACCTGGGTGCCCAGGAAGATGATGCGCTCTTCGAAGAGCTTGGAATACGGGTTGGTGGTCTTGGATCCCTGTGCGTTCTGCTCAATGAACTCCGGCAGAACGTAGCGGGAAGAAGGCATCTGAAGGTTAGACATGGTGATAAAGCTCCTTGTTCCCTAGTTGGTGATAGGACCGTTGACGGACTCGATGACGTGGTCGACGATGCCGTATTCCTTGGCCTGCTGGGCGGTGAACCAGCGGTCGCGGTCCGAATCCTTGGTGATTTGCTCGAAGGTCTGGCCGGTGTGCTCAGCAATCAGCTCAGCCATCTCACGCTTGGTCTGCGCGAACTGCTCGGCCTGGATGGCGATGTCTGCGGCGGTACCACCCACACCAGCGGAAGGCTGGTGCATCATGATGCGTGCGTGCGGCAGGGCGTAGCGCTTGCCCTTGGTGCCACCGGAGAGGAGGAACTGGCCCATCGAGGCAGCCAGGCCCATGCCGTACGTAGCCACATCGCACGGCGAGTACTTCATCGTGTCGTAGATAGCCATGCCCGCGGTGACGGAGCCACCCGGGGAGTTGATGTAGAGCGAAATGTCGCGCGTGGGGTCCTCTGCGGACAGCAGGAGGATCTGGGCGCAGAGCTTGTTCGCAATCTCATCATCGACCTGGGTTCCCAGGAAGATAATGCGCTCGCGCAACAGGCGCTCATACACGCTATCGCTCAGATTCATACCCGTAGACGACGAGTTCATTGAAATCTTCTCAGACATTAGTGGTTCTCCTTCAAGTGAAGAATGCTTTAACTGGCCCCACCTTACCGGCATTCCTCTCAAACTTGACCTCTGTTCGCTATGAGCGTTGGGGCGCAGCGCCAAAGGCGCATACGGAAGCTGGGTTAACATTTACTCATGTCTGTTTCCGAGCTGTCCACCAGTACCCAGAACTATTTGAAAGCTATCTGGGGGCTAAAGGAATGGTCATCCGAGCCCGTTACCGCCACACTTATTGCGGCACAGCTGGGACTCAAGCTCTCCTCGGTTTCCGATGCAGTGCGCAAAATGTCGAAGCAAGGACTCGTGTCACACACGCCCTATGGCTCTGTGGAGTTAACCGAACTTGGCAGGCAGTACGCATTGGTCATGGTGCGCCGCCACCGATTGCTTGAGTCTTTTTTGGTTCAAGCATTGGACTACACGTGGGACGAAGTCCATAATGAAGCCGAAAATCTCGAACACGCGGTGTCCGACATGCTCATAGAACGTGTGGATAAGTTCCTTGATTACCCCACTAGGGATCCACACGGCGATCCTATCCCTACGGTTGATGGACAGATCACAATCCCCAGTGCGCACCGTCTCACCGACAGCGGTGCACAATCGCAGGTGACCGTGGAACGCATTTCTGATTCCGACCCACAACTGCTGAAGTTCCTTGAAGAGCGCGGCATTGTCACTGGGGCTGTTCTTAGCACGCGCGAGGGTGCGCCCTTTTCAGACTCTCTCGAAATACAGGTGGCCGGCAGCACTCAGTGGGTAGTACTTGGACGCCCAGCTACCGACGCAGTGTTTGTAGCACACCACAGCCTTTAGACCTTCCCCTTTGTATTAATCCTGCCCTCACCTGCCCTTTTCAAAACTACGTTAGACCGTAGTTGCAACTACGGCATTGCGTAGTTATTCTTTTCGAATATCACCTATCCCACTTATGGCTAAGGCCAGGATGAGCAGGATTGCCATGTCAGACTCACCAGATTTGGTGTACTTTTCCAGCGTTTCAGAAAACACAAAAAGATTCGTTGAACGCTTAGATAGACCCGCGGTGCGCATTCCACTGCGCCCCAAGAAAACCGGGATGATCCAGGTTTCACACCCGTACGTACTCATCGTTCCCACCTACGGTGGAGGCTCGCTCAAACGCGCAGTCCCCAAACAGGTCATCGACTTCCTCAATGACCCCATCAACCGCTCCTTTATCCGGGGCGTTATTACCTCAGGGAATACCAACTTCGGAAGTGCTTACTGCGTCGCCGGACGCATCATTTCCGCCAAGTGCCACGTACCGGAGCTGTATCACTTCGAGCTTCTCGGCACACAGAAGGACATCGCCGCCGTAAAGCAGGGCCTTCAGAAGTTTTGGGAACAGCAAAAGCAGCTAACGATGACACCCCATTAATCCCCCGCAAGATGAAGAACCCATCCGCATCACACAGATTGGAAGACACAATGTGGCCTCTCGATGCCACCCCCACACAACCTCATGGTACTACGCTCCGCACCGCTTCAGCAGACAATGCCGGCGGTGTCGGCAAGCGCAAGAGCTACCACGCACTCAACGCGCAGCTGAACTTGTTCGACGCTTCTGGAAAAATCCAGTTTGACAAGGACATTCAGGCAGCACAAGACTATGTCACGCACCATGTCGCTCCCCGCATGCATCAGTTCGATTCCACCAAGCAACGCTTGGAATGGTTGGTTGATAACGAGTACTACGAGCGGGATTTCCTTGAGCTTTATGATGACGCCTTTCTGTGCGCCATGTATGACAGAGCTCATCGCGCTAAGCACCAGTTCCGCACCTTCCTCGGCGCATTTAAGTTCTTTACTTCATATGCACTGAAAACCTTTGATGGCTCCCGATTCCTAGAAGGCTACGAAGAACGCGTCGCCACCACAGCTTTATACCTTGCACAGGGCGACGAAGAGCTCGCAGAAAAGCTGGTGGATGACATCATGACCGGACGCTTCCAGCCCGCCACCCCTACTTTTCTCAACGCAGGCAAAGCCCAGCGCGGCGAAATGGTCTCCTGCTTCCTCCTGCGAATCGAAGACAATTTGGAGAGCATTGGCCGCTGCGTGAACTCTGCACTGCAACTATCAAAGCGCGGTGGTGGAGTGGCCCTGTTGCTGAGCAATCTGCGCGAATCCGGAGCCCCGATCAAAAAGATTGAGAACCAGGCTTCCGGAGTAGTCCCAGTCATGAAAATTCTCGAAGATAGCTTCAGCTATGCCAACCAATTGGGCGCCCGGCAGGGCGCTGGAGCCGTCTACCTGCATGCGCACCATCCAGATATTCTTCGCTTCCTGGATACCAAGCGGGAAAATGCCGATGAGAAAGTCCGCATCAAGACTCTTTCGCTGGGGGTTGTTATTCCAGATATAACCTTCCGGCTGGCCAAAGAGAACAAGGATATGCATCTTTTTAGCCCGTATGACATCGCTCGCGAGTACGGCGTAGCCATGTCTGACATGTCCATCACCGAGTACTACGACGAGTTGGTTGCCAATCCGCGAATTTCTCACACGACCATTAAAGCCCGCGAGTTTTTCACCACGCTGGCTGAGCTTCAGTTTGAATCTGGATACCCCTACATACTCTTTGAGGATACGGTCAACCGCGCTAATCCCCTCAAAGGACATATCAATATGTCCAATCTGTGTAGTGAGATCCTCCAGGTCAATACGCCATCCACCTACGGCGCCTCAGGTAACTACACCACCGTTGGCCAGGACATTTCCTGCAATCTAGGGTCGCTCAACATCGCTAAAGCTTTTGAATCACCGGACTTTGGGGAAACTGTTGAAACCGCGGTGCGCGCTCTCACGAAGGTCTCAGACCTAACAAATATCGAAGCTGTTCCTTCCATCGCTCACGGTAATGCATCCATGCATGCCATCGGGTTGGGTCAAATGAATCTCCACGGTTTCCTGGCTTCCAAGCGTATTCCTTATGGCTGCGCCGAAGCACTGGACTTTACAAATATCTATTTCCTGACCGTGACCTATCATGCGCTCCGTGCATCCCATGCACTCGCGGTTGAGAAAGGTCAACGATTCACTGGCTTTGAAGAATCCACCTATGCCACTGGCGCCTACTTCGACAAGTACATCGACCAAGACTGGGCGCCGGCCACTGACCACGTAAAACAGCTATTCCATGAGGCTGGCGTGCAGATTCCTCAACGCGAGGATTGGCTACGCCTCAAGAACCAAGTGATGCAAGACGGCATCTACAACGCCTACTTGCAGGCAGTTCCACCCACTGGATCAATTTCCTACATCAATGACTCCACCGCGTCCATACACCCGATTGCCTCCAAGATTGAAATACGCAAGGAAGGCCGCTTGGGGCGCGTGTACTACCCCGCACCGGAAATGACCAACGACAACTTGGAGTATTTCGATGACTCCTACACCGTGGGGTACGAAAAAATCATCGACACCTACGCTATGGCCACCCAACACGTGGACCAAGGGCTTTCCCTGACTTTGTTCTTCACCGCTGATACCACCACGCGGGACATCAACAAGGCACAAATCTATGCCTGGAAAGCCGGAATCAAGACCTTGTACTACATCCGTTTACGCCAACCTGCACTCCAGGGAACCGAGGTCGAAGGCTGCGTTTCCTGTGCTCTGTAGGAACACGGTCCTCCCCTTGTCTACAACCATTCACTCAGAAAGAAGGAAGCTATGTCTTCAACATCGAACAGTGCTGAACTAACCAGCATTTCAGTTACCCCGCCGAGCTACCGGCATGATCCTTCAGCCCGCATCCGCGCCATCAATTGGAACCGGGTGAGCGATGACAAGGATCTTGAAGTGTGGAACCGTCTCACCGCCAATTTTTGGTTGCCAGAGAAGGTGCCGCTTTCTAATGATCTCCCGGCGTGGCAGAAGATGACGCCCGAGGAACGCAACCTCACCATGCGGGTGTTCACGGGACTCACCACCCTGGATACTGTCCAGGCCACTGTGGGAGAAATCTGTCAGATTCAAGATGCCCGCACCGAACACGAGGAGGCCGTGTATACCAACATCGCCTTCATGCAGTCAGTCCATGCCCGTTCTTACTCTTCAGTGTTTTCTACCCTGAGCAGTACAAAGGAAATTGATGAAGCATACCGCTGGGCGGTGAATAATGACCTTCTCCAGGCACGCGCCAAGAAAGTGCTCGAGCACTATTTTGGGCCGGATCCACTCAAACGCAAGGTGTCATCGACGCTGCTTTCCTCATTGCTTCTCTACGCGGGTTTCTATCTTCCCTTGCACTTTTCTGTCCACGCCACCCTGACAAATACGGCAGACATGATTCGCCTCATTCTGCGTGACAAGGCAGTGCACGGCTACTACTCGGGCTACAAGTACCAGCGCGGTTTGGAATCCACGACCCCGCTACGGCAGAAGGAAATGCATGATTTCACTATTTCCTTGCTCGAAGAGCTTTATGCCCTAGAGCTGGATTATTCCGGCGAGCTATATGAGCCGTTGGGGCTCATGGATGATGTAGCTGTATTCGTTCGCTATAACGCCAATAAGGCGCTCATGAATTTGGGCTACCCGGACTACTTCCCACCTGAAGAAACGGAAGTGAACCCGGAAATCCTCGCTGCCCTAGCGCCCGGAGCAGATGAAAACCATGACTTCTTCTCTGGATCTGGTTCCTCCTATGTCATTGGTACTGCTGAAGAAACGAGTGATGATGACTGGGATTTCTAAACCGTTTCCACGACCAGACCAAGGAAGCTGGCTTGAGACCATCGCGCTGTTTGAAGCCATCCGCGAAGGAAACCAACCAGCAGCCATGCGGCTTTTGGATACGTCCGCCGCACGGGAGGCCGTCCTCGGAGGACTGTTAGGACTCATCGAACTGTACTTCCGCCATGAAGAAGAAGACAAAGTGGATAACTTTCTTACTGCCGCCCACGCCGCCGGGCCACCGCCTGCCTTTGGCTGCAAGCCTTTTCTCCCTTGACCACACGTACCTACGCCCAACTAAGAAGAAAGGACTTCCTATGACCACCCCACGCATTAGTGTTATCGTCGGCAGCCTGCGCCGCGGCTCATTTGCGCGCAAGATTGCACACGAAGTGCTCACAATGATCCCTGAAAACTACCAGGCAGACATCGTTGAAATCCGTGACTTGCCGCTCTATGACTTCGACTACGATGACCCCGCCGTCACGGACAAGCCCACTCCGGCTGAGTACACCACCTTTCGCGAGACCATCAAGAACTCGAGCGGGATCCTCTTCATTACGCCAGAGAACAACCGCACTATCCCCGCCTGCCTCAAAAACGCAGTGGACATCGGCTCTAAGCCCAACTCAGATGTGGCGTGGAAGAACCTTCCCGCAGGTATCATTAGCCACTCTGTAGGCCGCATGGGCGGCTACAGTTCACAGAAGAACCTTCGCCTCGCCCTGTCCTACTTCGATATGCCGCTTCCGGGTCAGCCCGAAGTATTTCTGGGTCAATCCCCCACCCTTTTCGAAGAGTCCGGACATCTCAATGAACGCACCGCAGACTTTGTCAAGGATTACGTTATGCGCTTCCTGCAGCTAACCGACAAGGCCTTTAGAGCCACGAACGGCTAGCGGTATCCCCAGCCAACACCCATCACGCCCTCTACGAAGTACTCAAAGACTCCTAGAGGGCGTTCACACTGACACAAACCCCGGATTCAGGCTCATCCTTGAGTTACCTGAATCCGGGGTTTCACGCGCGCTCGCCACCACACATGTGGCAGCGGCACATTACAAGCGGGAGATTACTTCTCCTCGGAAGCCTCAGCCTCGTCCTCGTCGATCTCACCGAAGTACTGGTCAACATCAACCTTGTTGCCAGCCTCGTCGGTGACCTCTGCACGGCAGATAGCCATAGCCAGGGCCTTGCCGCGGCGCACGTCAGAGAACAGGTTGCCCAGCTGGTTGCTGGACTGCAGCTGCTGGATGAACTGGTTCGGGTCCATGCCGTAGGACTGGGCGGTGAACAGGATGTGGTCGGTCAGCTCCTGCTGGGACACCTCCGGCTCCTCAACCTCAGCGAGTGCGTCCAGGAAGAGCTGGGTGCGCACGGATTCCTCAGCGGACTTGCGCGCATCAGCGTCGAACTCCTCGCGGGTGGTGCCCTGCGCCTCAAGCAGCTGAGCCAGAGCCTTCTCGTCGTGAGCCAGCTGACCCATGACCTGGTGCAGCTGAGCGTGGACCTGCTCGTCCACCACGGAGGCGGGGAGCTCAAAGTCAACGTCGGCAAGCGCGGCCTTGAGGACCTCATCGCGGATGGCGGCAGCCTGCTCGGACTTCTTGGACTCCTCGACGCGGGTCTTGGTGTCCTCGCGCAGCTCGTCAATGGTGTCGAACTCGGAAGCCATCTGTGCGAACTCGTCATCGAGATCCGGCAGCTTGCGCTCCTTGGACTGCTGGACGTGAACCTTCACGGTGGCCTCGTCGCCCTCGTGCTCACCGGACTGGATGGTGGTGGTGAACTCGTTGTCCTCGTCGGTCTTCATGCCGCGCAGAGCGGTGTCGAGGCCCTTGATCAGGTTGTCGTCACCAATGCGGTAGGTCATACCCTCGTGGGAAGCCTCATCCAGCTTGGTTCCGTCAACCTCGGTGGTGATGTCGATGATGGCGTAGTCACCAGTCTTCATCTTGCGCTTGGTGTCCTTGAGCTCACCGAAGCGGGAAGCCAGGTCCTCGAGCGCCTTGTCGACGTCCTCCTCGGAGGTCTCCAGCGCCGGCACCTTAACGGAAATCTTGGAGAAGTCCGGTACCTCGAACTCGGGGCGGATATCTACCTCAGCGGTGAACTCGACGAAGTCGTTGTCCTCCAGCTTGGCAATGTCGATCTCCGGCTGACCAATAACCTTGAGATCGTTTTCGGTAACGGCCTGCTCGTAGCGGGACGGCAGCATGTCGTTGACTACCTGCTCGAGGATGGGGCCACGACCAAAGCGGGCGTCGATAAGCTGGCGCGGAGCCTTGCCCTTACGGAAGCCCGGGATGGAAACCTGCTGCGCGATCGCCGCGTAGGCCTGAGCGATTTCCTTGTCCAGCTCAGCGAACGGAACGTTGACGGTGAGCTTGACGCGGGTATCGCTCAGCTTGTCTACGGTGGTCTTCACGAGAAACTCTCCTGATTGTGATCGTTCAAAGATGAAATTAGGGGGCCTGGATGAGTGTCCAGGCCCCCATACGTCGGGGCGACAGGATTTGAACCTGCGACCCCCTGCTCCCAAAGCAGGTGCGCTACCAAGCTGCGCCACGCCCCGTATGGAAAGCCTCTGCGCCCGGAAGTTCCGCACGCAGCTGCGCTTCATACTGGGGCTAGTGTACCGATAGCCGCTTGACTATCCCAACACCGGCCCCATTTTATGTTCATTTATGCATGTCAGAGGATATTTCTCTGCTTAGAAATCGAAGTCGAAATCAAACATTCCGCCATCGCCTCCGTCGCCACCAAAGAGGCCATCGAAGAAGCCACCATCGTCGCCTCCCCCGGCATCGCCAGCGCCCATATCACCGGCTCCGTCCATGGCACCGCCGTCCATGCCTTCAGCGCCGCCGAGGTCCCCGCCCCAGTCGCCGCTTTCAGCCGCCGCGGCGGAGTAGCCGACGCCGGACATGCCCGCGAACATGGCGTTGAACATCATGGAGTAACCCACCATCCACACGCCGGTGGTCAACGCATCAGCCCACCACGGGCGCGAGTACCAACCGGCCGGGACCGGGCGCCCAGCCACGACACCGCCCGGGTAGTAGTTCGGGGTTTGTGCAGATGCGCTTGGCGACGCCGTCAGCGTCTCCCCGTTTGCTTCCACCGTGCGGGTTTCCGTGACCTTGCCGGCCTGGCGCTGGCCCTCCAGCGGCGGGAGTTCGGGGCCTGGGTCCATGCCCATAATCTCGCGGGCGGCTGCAACATAGTAAAGACCCTCCAGCGCGGACTCACGCGCCAGCTGCGCCTGCTTTGCAGTAGTAGCCTGGGAAATCGCAGAGTTTGCGGCGGTGAACCGCTCGGATGCATCCGCCATGGCCTGCTGGGAAGCAGTATCCGTGCCGCTCAAGTTCATCACCTGACCGCCAAGACGCTCGGTCCAACGGCGCGCATCTGCCAGTGCATCTTCGAAACGCTGGGATTCTCGCAGTTCTTTCTGCTTCTTCCCGTTGCGCGAAGAAAGGAACCAAGCGCCGCCGCCGACGACGAGGATAAGGAGCAATAACGGGCTCACGAAAGCACCACTTTCACTAAAGAGTCGAATTGTGTGTTGTTGGGATTATGTACCTATCCAAAATAACGTCCTTTACCCCTTTCTAGTTCCCATTTTCCTTTCAGCGCCCGCGTGCGCTAAAGTAGTCCGCACGCCGATTCATTGGCTTTCAAGCGCAGTGTTTTCACAGTCGGAGCTTTGAAAGTTGGAGATCGTCGGTTGTGGGAATGTCGTATAGTGGCTAATACCTCAGCCTTCCAAGCTGAAGACGCGGGTTCGATTCCCGTCATTCCCTCCAAGAAAACAGCCCTACTACCTGCACAAACAGGGAGTGGGGCCGACTTTGTACTGGCCTGTACTGGCAGTCATGGTAGCTGAAATTGTAGCTGGGCTTAAGGGTCATTTTGTTGTGCGGCTTCCCCTTGCATCTTTTCTGCAAGGATGGCCGCACTCTGCGTAGAGTGGGCCGCATGACTGTACCCAATATCGAACTCCACGATGGCAACACTATCCCCCAGCTCGGCTTCGGTGTCTTCAAGGTTGACCCCGACAAGACCGAAGAGCTGGTCCTCGAAGCCCTCAAGGTGGGTTATCGCCACATCGACACCGCCGCCATCTATGGCAACGAGGAAGGCGTGGGCCGCGCAATCGCCAAGTCCGGCATTCCGCGCGAAGAACTATTTATCACCACGAAGCTGTGGAATGACCGCCAGACTGACGCGGCCGCTGCTCTCGACGAGTCCTTGGAAAAGCTGGGCCTCGATTACGTGGACCTCTACCTCATCCACTGGCCCTGCCCGGATAATGGCACTTATGTCGAAGCCTGGAGGCAGCTCATCGAGCTGAAAAAGGCCGGCAAGGCCAAGTCCATTGGTGTTTCTAACTTCGAACTGGAGCACCTGGACCAGCTGGAAACCCAGACTGATGAAACCCCCGTGGTCAACCAAGTGGAGCTGCACCCCTACCTGCAGCGCTGGCGCGAGCTCGACGCCTTCCGCGCCCACAAGGTACAGATTGAGGCTTGGGGTCCACTAGGCCAGGGTAAGACGGACCTCTTCGAACTGCCGGAAATCACCGAGCCTGCCGAAAAATACGGCGTTTCCCCCGCCCAGGTGATTATTCGCTGGCATCTACAAAACGGCGTCATCGTGTTCCCGAAGTCCGAAAACCCGGAGCGCATCGCGCAGAACTTCGATGTTTTCGGCTTCGAGCTAGATGAATCCGAGATGGCTGCAATCACCGATCTCGATCTCGGGGAAGAGGGCCGCGGCGGCACTCACCCCGCAGAGATGAACTACTAAGCCTCCGGAAGCTCCGGCGGAATGTTGGTGCGCTCGTACTCGGCAAGAATGTCGATGCGGCGCTGGTGGCGCTCAGCACGGGACCACTCCTGATCCAGGAAGGCATCCACGATAGCCAGCGCCTCCTCCTCAGAGTGCATGCGGCCGCCGATGCCGATGAGCTGAGCATTATTGTGCTCGCGGGCGAGGCGTGCGGTCTCAGGGGACCAGGCCAGCGCGCAACGTGCACCCTTGACCTTGTTAGCAGCGATCTGCTCGCCGTTTCCGGAGCCGCCGAGCACGATGCCCAACGAGCCCGGATCATTAACGGTCCGCAACGCGGCTTCAATGCAAAATGCCGGGTAGTCATCCTCGGCGTCATACTCGTGGGCACCACAGTCAATAACGTCGTGGCCCTGCTTCTTCAGGTGTTCGGCGATGATGTTCTTCATCTCGAAACCTGCGTGGTCTGCTCCTAAATAAACGCGCATGCCCCACATCTTAGCGGGCAGGACGACTGTCCGCTGAGCTCTGCCATTAATAGCGTGCGCTTGCTAAGCTCGGTGCCGCCCGCTCAAAAGAGGAGATTTTCATTCCCATGACACGACGCGTGGCCGCCCTATACCTCATAGCTTTTCTCATCGGCGCCGGTTTGTTCGCCGCAGGTTTCTTCACGGAACGCAGCTTCCTCCGGCCCCTGGTCATGGCGATCGTGATGACCGCGGCTCACCTCGGGGTGGGCGCGTGGTGGATAGCCCAGAAGCCACACCGTGCGGCTGGGATCACCGCCGGTGTGCTTGCTCTCCTCGCAGGCGCTTCATGGGCCACGTGGGTAGCCCCCGCGTGGGAGGAGTACCAAGCGCAGAGCTATCTGCCCATTATCAACATTGCTGGACTGCCGGCTTTCGTACTCACCCCTATCGTCCTAGTCTGCGTCGCCGTAGCGGCGATGCAGAATCGAGCTCGCTAGACCTGCGGGGCTTCCGTGCGGGAGCGCTTGAGCTCGAAGAAGTACGGGAACCGGGCGAGGCGCACGGAGGCGTCGAAAAGCTCGCCGGCTTCCTCGCCGGTGGGAACGCGCGTAATGACCGGGCCGAAGAAGGCGGTATCGCCGAACTTCACCACAGGGGTGCCGACCTCATCTCCGACCTCGGAGATGCCCCGGTTGTGAAACTCGGTGAGCTTGTCATCCATCTCTTCGGTGTTGGCCACGGAGGCGAAGGTGGCGGGGAGGGAGGCGTCGCCAAGCGCCTGCTTGATGATGTCGTCGTAGGCTCCGTAACCCTTCTTGCCACCCTGGCCCTCCGTGTGGATGCGGGTGCCCATCGCGGTGTAGAAGGCATCGACCTTCTCCGGGGCCTCCACGGCAATCTTGGCCGCCACGCGGGCAGGGCCCCAGTTGGCCTCCATCATCTTCATGTACTCCGGGTCCAGGTCACGGCCCTTGTTGAGCACGGACAGGGACATCGGCTCAAAAGTCACCTCGATATCGCGGACCTTCTCCACCTCCTTAATCCAGCGCGAGGTCAGCCATGCGAAGGGGCATGAGCAGTCGAACCAGAACGTCACTTGTTGAGCCACGGTAAATCTCCTTTGTTTGTGTGGTCTTTGGCACCCCACCCTAGGCGTGTGACTACGCTGGTGCAGAGACTTAAGGTACCGAGAAAGAGGAGATACAGTACATGACCTCGATTAACCTCACCCGCGAGGAAGCCCAGCAGCGCTCCGACATGGTGGAGGTAAGCCACTATGACGTCGCCCTCGACCTCACCGGGGAGGAGTTTTTCACGTCCACCACGGTGGTGAAGTTCCGGGTAAAGGAAGCTGGCTCAACCTTTATTGACCTGCGCGGGGACGAGCTTGTCGAGGTCCGACTCAACGGTGCGCCGTTGCCTATCGACGCCTACGACCCCACCTACGGCATCCCACTGTCGGGTTTGCAGGTGGCTTCTTATGAGCTAAAGGTGGTGGCGAAGATTCGTTATTCCCGCACCGGTGAGGGTCTGCACCGCTTCGTCGACCCAGTAGACGGTGAGGCCTACCTCTACACCCAGTTCGAAACTGCCGACGCCAAACGCGTCTTCGCCTGCTTTGACCAGCCGGATTTGAAGGCGACGTACTCGCTGGCTTTTGAGGTTCCGGAGCACTGGACGGTGATTACGAACTCCCCCATCACGCGTTCGGGCAATACCGTGCGCGCGGCGGTGGATTACCCACTGTCGACCTACCTTGTTGCTTTGTGCGCGGGCCCGTATGTGGGCGTGAAGGATACGTGGACAGGCATGCTGGCGGAGCACTCGGAGGGCTCACCTGCTAAGTCCGTTGAGGTGCCGCTGGGGATTTACTGCCGCCCCTCCCTGCTGGAATCGCTCGACGCCGAGCGCCTGTTCACGGAGACCAAGCAGGGCTTCGATTTCTACCACCGCAACTTCGGCTTCGCCTACCCCTTTGGCAAGTACGACCAGATTTTCGTGCCGGAGTTCAACGCCGGCGCGATGGAGAACGCGGGCTGCGTGACCATTCGCGATGAGTACGTCTTTACGTCGCAAGCCTCGCACTACAAGTATGAGCGCCGAGCGGACACCGTCCTGCACGAGCTGGCACACATGTGGTTCGGTGACTTGGTGACCATGCAGTGGTGGGATGACCTGTGGCTCAACGAGTCCTTCGCCACCTGGTCGGCGGCGATTTCCCAGGCGGAGGAGACCCAGTACGACACCGCGTGGGTGACCTTTGCCAACGTGGAGAAGGCCTGGGCCTACCAGCAGGATCAGCTGCCCACGACGCACCCGATTTCCACGGATGCTTCTGATATTGAGACCGTGGAGCAGAACTTCGACGGCATCACCTACGCCAAGGGGGCGTCGGTGCTGAAGCAGCTGCAGGCCTACGTGGGCCGCGAGAACTTCTTCGCCGGGGTACGCCGCCACTTCCAGGAGCACCAGTGGTCGAACGCCACCTTCGGGGATCTGCTGCGCCACTTGGAGGAGGCCTCAGGGCGCGACCTATCCTTCTGGGCGCAGCAGTGGTTGAAGACTTCAGGAGTCAACACGCTGGGTGTGGCGCTGGAGACGGACGAGTCCGGCACCATCACCCAGGCCTTCCTCACCCAGCGCGGCGATACTTTGCGTACGCACCGCGTCGCCGTCGGCGTCTACGCCCTGCAAGGTGAGAAGGTAGTGCGCACCGAGCGCATCGAGATGGATATCGATGGCGCCTCCACCGAAATTCCGGAACTCATCGGCCTCAAGCAGGCGGACATCGACTTCGTGCTGCCTAACGACGATGACCTGACTTACTGCCTCATCGAGCTGGATGCGGGTTCCCTTGAGTTCCTGTTGGAGAATGTCGACAAGTTCGAAGATCCCATGGCCCGCACTCTGTGCTGGTCCACCGCGTGGGAAATGACCCGTGCGGGCTCGATGCGCGCCCGCGATTTCGTGGCGCTCGTGGCCCGCGGTGCGGCGGCGGAGACCGAGCTCGCCGTGCTGGAGCGCATCCTCTCCCAGGCTACAACGGCCCAGTCCACCTACGCCGACCCGGAGTGGGCAAAGGAGGATACGCAGCTTGCCGACGCCCTCCTTGAAGGCGCCCGCTCCGATGACACCGCGCGCTCCATCGTCTTCACCCAGGCGCTGGCTGGCATCAAGCTTCACGACGCCTCCCGCGCCTTCTTCCAAGAGCTCCTTAAGACCTCCTCGGATGCGGGCCTGCGCTGGAAGGCGCTCACCGCGCTCATCGCCGATGGATCGCTTGCCGACGTCACCGGCCCCGAGGCCGCCGGCGCCGCCATGACGGCGGTGGCTGAGGAACTCAAGCGCGATAACACCGCGACAGGCTACCAGGCCTCGCTTAAGGCGTTGGCCGCGGTTAATACCGAGGACAACAAGCGCGCGGTGTGGGACGAGATTGTCGCCGGTGAACTGGGCAACCGCGACTTGGAGTCCAAGCTCGCGGGCCTGACGTTCGTAGGCGCCGATGAGCTCCTGCCGAGTGCTGAGTTCTTCGACGTGGCGGAAAAGATTTGGTCCGCGCAGTCCAACGAGATTGCTCTGACCACGGTGACCGGGTTGTTCCCGCGCTGGGATGTCAGCCAGGAGACCCTCGACCGCGCCGGCGAATTCCTCTCTCGCGACCTGGCCGGTGGCCTGCGTCGCACGGTGACCGAGCAGCGTGACCGCCTCGCCCGCGCCCTGCGCAACCGCGCCGTCGACCGCGGTTAGCACACGCGTCTAGCCCCTCCCCTGAGGGGCTTTTCTCATGCCAACTCCACGCCCACAGCCACCTTCCCCACCCATGGTGCTCATTCCTCCATTTTCGGGTTGGCCTTTCCCACACCACCTGAGCTGGGTGTTTCTTCGCTCCGGTTGCGGGGCCCACGGTGCTGTTTTAGTCTCTGTGCTCATGGGGGATATTGAAACCTACATCCGCCTACGCAACTCGGGGATTGCGCTGGTGGAACATATACCTGGCACACCCGATGGGCTCCGCGCGCTCGGCGCGGATGCCTCCGATGCCGCTGAGCTTTCACAGCTACACCAGGTTTACTTCGGCCCCACCCGCTTTAGCGGCAAACAACGCAAAGC
>NZ_KV803969.1:54126-54759 GCF_001811255.1 Corynebacterium sp. HMSC068H04 | reverse complement strand
CTCCGTGTCCAAAAAGTCGCTAGACATCACAAAGGAAACCTAGGTCTTAGGAATCCTTGCGGCGGCTAGGACGCAGAATCAACGCTGCACCAGCGATGAGCGCCAAAGCCACACCAATGAGGCCTAGGACGTTGGCACCGGTGTTGGCGAGCTTGCCAGACGAGGTGCTCTTAGCAGAGGCCGCAGTGCTCGAGGTCGTACCAGGCTGGCTGGCCTGGGTCGGCTGAGCATTCTGGTTCTGCGTTGGCGTCGGCTGTGCTTCCGTGTTAGGCGCCTTCGGCGCTTCCGAAGCTTCCGGTGCCTTCGGCTGCTGTGGCTTCAGCGGCTCAACCGGCTTGACCGGCTTCGTCGGCAGCTCCGGAATGTGCGGAGGCTTGAAGAAGTGGGCCAGTACCGGCGGGATAATCACCAGCGGGATGAGCGGCCACAGGCTGCTGAGGTCCGGAATGCTCGAAGTAGAGGAACCAGGCTTTTCAGGTTCTTCAGTCGGGGTTTCCGTCGGAACCTCTGTTGGATCTTCCGTCGGGTCCTCAGTCGGCTCTACCGTCGGATCGTCCGTCGGGTCCTCGGTGGGGTCAACTGTCGGGTCCTCGGTTGGATCTTCCGTCGGGTCCTCAGTCGGGGTTTCCGTCG
>NZ_KV803969.1:0-54026 GCF_001811255.1 Corynebacterium sp. HMSC068H04 | reverse complement strand
CAGTCGGGGTTTCCGTCGGGTCCTCAGTCGGGTCTTCCGCTGGATCTTCCGTTGGGACCTCCGTTGGGTCTTCCGTCGGGTCCTCTGTCGGGTCTTCCGCTGGGTCCTCCGTTGGCTCTACCGTCGGGTCCTCTGTCGGGTCTTCCGTTGGGTCTACCGTCGGATCGTCCGTCGGGTCCTCGGTGGGATCAACTGTCGGGTCGTCCGTCGGCACTTCGCACTTGCACTTGGAACCCACACGAATCTTGCGCGGGGTCGGCTCCTTAATGACTTCCTCAGACGTCTCCGGATCGCTTTCCGGCACGCCGTCCTTGAGCTTCCAGGTCTTGGTTACTTCCTTCTCACCAAATTCGCCTGCCTGGTCCTCAACAACCTTGCCAACTTCCAGGTTCGGGTCATACTCAATGATGGTGTCGAACGGAGTGCTCTCCTTGTGCTTATCCGTCAGCTCAGTCTCGTGGTGGGTCGCAGGACCAACCTCGATAATGTGCGTGGTCGGATCACTGATCTTCTCAGTGGACTCATCCTTCGTCGCCTCACCGTTCTCAGCGTTAACGGTGACGGTGTGCTTAATCTCGCCCTGCTTGCCTTGCTGGACAACCTTGGTCTCGCCAGGCTTCAGCGCAGGGTTAACGCGGACCTCAACCTCGAACGGAGTGTGCTCATTCCATTCGATGACCGTGGATGCAGGCTTGCCCTTGGTGCCTACCCTGACGATCTTCTTAACTGGATCGCTAACGCGCTCAGTGGTGGTCTCCGTACCAGTAACCTTCGAATTCTCGATGTTCTTCGTCGTGGTGACCTTGTCCTTGCCCAGCTTGCCCTCTTGAACGGTCTCCTGGGTACCGGCTTCCATCGTGTCATCAAAGATGTACTCGGTCTCGAACGGCACATCGACCTCGTACTCGGAGGTCTCAGAACCCTCGGTCTTGGTGCCAACACGGATCACCGCGTTGCTTGGCTCCTTGGTGCGCTCAGTGGTCACAGTCGGCTCGCCATCCGGTTTGCCGTCCTTGATCTTCTGAGTGGAGGTGACGGTCTCGCTACCGAGCTCGCCTTGCTTGTCGACGACCTGCTCACCCTCCTTCAACGTGTTGTCAAAGACAATTTCGGTCTCAAACGGAACCGGCTTTTCAACCTTAGTCACCACAGAAGTGTCCTCGGCCGCAGGGCCGTACTCGATGATCTCGTTGACAGGAGCCTTGGTCTGCTTCTCCTCCGGGGTCACCGTTGCCTGGTCACCCTTCGCGGTGAAGTCCGCGGTGTAGGTCTTCTCACCCGGGACGCCCTTCTGGACAACCTTGATCTCACCCGGCTTCAACTCCGGGTTCGGACGGGTCTCAACATCGAACGGAACCTGAGCGGTCCACGTAACCTTCTCAGAGGCCTCAGACGGCTTGGTGCCAACGGTGATGACTTCGTCGACAGGCTGCTTGGTGATCTCTTCGGTGATCTTGGGATCGCCCGGCTTGGAGTTGACGATGTCACGCTTGATCGTCACCGTCTTCTCACCCGGCTCACCCTTGGTGGTCACCTTTGACTCGCCAGCAGGCATGTTCGGGTCATACTTCACTACAACCTTGTACGGGGCCTCAGCCTTGTAGGTCTCGGTGTTCTCACCGGTGGTCTTGGTACCGACGCGGATGATCTGCTCGGTCGGCTCCTTGGTGCGCTCCGTGGTGACGGTTGGGTCGCCGGAGGGCTTGCCGTCGACAAGCTTCTGCGTGGAGGTCTCAACCTCGGTGCCGAGCTCGCCCTTCTGATCGACGACCTGCTTGCCCTCTTCCAGGGTGTCATCGAAGACAACCTTGGTCTCAAACGGAATCGGCTTCTCGGTCTTGGTCACCAGCTCGCTCGGGGCCAGACCCGGGCCATACTCGATGATGCGCTTGACCGGTTCCTTTGTGGTCTCTTCCTCGGCTACCTCGGCCTTGTCGCCCTTAGCAGTGAACTTGGCTGTGTAGGTCTTCTCGCCGTCCGCGCCTTCCTGGACAACACGGGTTTCACCAGGCTTCAGGTCCGGGTTCTCGCGAACCTCAGTCGGGAAAGGAATCGGGACCGTCCAGGTCACGTCCTTGGCGCTCTCGGCAGGCTTGGTGCCGACGACAACGACCTCATTAACCGGCGCCTTGGTGCGCTCCCAGCTACCGTCCTTGTTCTGCTTCTCCGAGCCCGCCTTGCCTTCGGTTTCAACCGTGTAGGTACCGGCCGGGACGGTGTCGTCGTATTTGTAGACGACGTCAAACGGAACTTCGCGCGTCGGAACGTCAACAACGTTCACAACACCGTAAGCGGTGTCCGTGGAGCCATCCTCGTAAGTCACAGTAACCGGGATCTTGACCTGGTCACCCGGCTTGGCATCCTTAGGTGCGGTTGCGGTGATCTGGCCATTGTCATCAATGCTGACGGTCCAACCTGCCGGAACCTTACCCAACTTGTAGGGGTTTTCCTTCGCAACGTTGACGTTGTCCGGCTTCTCAATCGTCACCGGCAGTTTCGCAGTGTCACCCGGGTAGACCGTTTCCTCGGGGTAGGTTGGATCGGCCTCCCATTTGTTGGTCAGCTTCACCACGGTGGTCACGGGCACCTTCGGGGTGGATCCGTCTGGGGTTTCAACCGTGACGCTGATGGTCTTCTGCTCACCCGGCTTGGAATCCGCCGGCGGAGTGGAGGTCACGACACCAGTTTTCGGGTCGATCGTGTACTTCCAACCGTCAACATCCTGTTCGGTGATCGGCGATCCATCGTCGTTCTTACCAAAGGAGAACTTCGATCCCTTCGGGGCGTCCTCAACATGGTGCTCCACAGACTGGTTCGGGCCTGTGACCTGTACGTCGTAGGTAGGGGCGATGTCGCTCTTGAGCACGACAACGGTGCCCTTGACCTGCTGCGGTTTAGCGGTGTTGTCGTAGTAGGCAAGAACCGGAACGTCCAGGATGTATCCTTCGGGCGCTGTCCGTGGGATGGTGGTGGTGATTTCACCAGTGTTCTCATCGATCTTGACGGTCCACGTACCGCTGTCATCCGTGACGGTGTACTCGGTCTTGCCGCCTTCAAACGTGTAGCGCTTCGGGGCTTCATCGTTCGTGTTACCGCTCAGGCCGCGCTCCGGGAGCTTCGGCTTGAGGCTCACCTTTGCGGTCGGCTTGTTGGTCACCGTGTCATAGTCGGGGATCTTGATGTCCACGATGGCTTGGAACTGCGTCTCAATCTCATCGGTGGTCTGATCCGGGTAGGTGGCCTTGATCTTTGGGGTGATGATGCTGCCCGGCGGGACGGTTTCGTCCGCCTTCGCGGTAACCCTACCGGTCTCATCGACGGTAACGGTCCAGCCATCCGGAACGGTATCCGGGTCAACCTCAAACTTCGCGGGGTGAACCGGGCCATGGCCCTTCATGATGGACTTGGTGCCAACCTGAGCCGTAATGCTCTGGCCCACCTTGCCCTTCGAAATACCTGGGCGCACTAGGTCGGTGACCTGGGTGTGGTTCGGTTCAACGACTACGAGCAACTCAAGCTCATCGGTGGAGCCGTTCGAGTACTCCACAATAACCTTCGGACGAGCGAAGGTGCCTGGCTTTGGCTCCTCTGGAGCGGTGACGGTGACGTTGTAGTCCTCGTCCGTCTCAACAGTCCAGCCCTCGTAGACGTACTTCTCATCCAGCTTGACCTTGGCTTCGAAGCCCTTTTCGCCCTTCTTCTTCGCTAGGTCCCTGATCAGGTCCGGGGTCTGGGTGAAGGTAACCTTCTGTGGCTCGGTAGCCAGCGGCCCGGTGGCGCTATCGACGCCGGAGATGATCGAGGCGTCGGTCTTGTCGTACTTCGGGGTGTGGTACTCGGTGTCGTCCAGGGAGAACGCCTTCGAGTCGATGACGTTCGCCTTGTTGTAGCGCGTCAGCGAGTTGGAGCTTTCGAAGGCCTGACCACCTCCGAAATTGTTATTCTCGACAGCAGCTTGAAGCTGATCGACGGTACGCGGCTTCGCCAGAACGGAGAAGTTCACGTTCTTGTCAGTTGCCAGGTCGGTACCGCGGTACTCAGGCCACGTGAAGTAAATGTCACCGTTGTCGTCGATGCGTAGATTCTGCTCGCCGCCAGACGCTGCAGGGTCCGTAGTTCCAATGAACTTACCGTTGCCGTCGTAAGCTTCCACAAGCATGCGCGACATTGAATCGTCCGTGCCGCCGTTAACAACTTCCGGAACGTTGATGTGACCGACCTTGGTCTCTTCCCCTGGGACGATGACGTGCTTTTCGAAGCTCTCCCACGAGACCGTAATCGGGTTACATTCGATGTTCTCGCTCGGCCAAGGGTTCACGACAGCCGTGTACAGGGCATTGGGGCCCTGAGTCGCTTTCAGGCCGTTGGGATTCTCCTTCGTGTACTTGCTCTGCCAGACGTAGCGCACCGGGTTATCTTTACCGGCCTCAGCGAACTGTGTGACCTCTTCCTCGGTCAGGTCGGCGTAAAGATTCAGGTTTCTCTGAGTACGTGATGCCGTAATACTGATGCTTTCATCGGCCTTCGCAGTGGCAGGCCCCAAATCACCAAGAGGGGTCTCTCCGGGGTCCTTCGAGGAAACTGAGCCAGCATTCAGTACGGCTCCCAAGTTTCCAGCATTAGTAAAACCCCAATCCGCGAACGTACGGTCCTGCGAGTTGTCAAAAGATAGGCTCAGACCCCAATCCTTTTGCTTTTCAACAGGCGTACCCGAGCTCGGTTCCACGGTATACCAGGTAAAACCCGCCTGGCTGCCGCTTGGGGAATTCTCATTGATCACACACGAACCAGCCGGCAGGTCCGAGGCCTTCTGCGCGTCCTTCTCCACCGCGCCGGACTTGTCGCGGATGCCGCCGGTCAGCGTTGCGGCTGCGGCCTCGGGGGACACAGTATTAAAAGACGTGACGCTTAGCCCACTGAGCGCGAGAGTAATGGCGGAGAGAGCGGCCACTCCCCTGCGAGAGGCGCGACGGTGGGGCGAACTACTGCTTTGTGCATTCATTTCAATAGACCTTTCCAATGCAAAACTCTGCCTCGCCCCCCGCGGGAAAGCGTTGGTCTTAGGGCTTGCCAAGCGCTCTCCCCACAAATACCCGAGAGAACAGACAGGGAATAGACAGGTTATCGTTCAAAATAATACCTACCAAAGAGGAGAAAAGCAAGGAAAAATACCTACTCACCAGCCATTTATTGACGACAGTTCACAGCATTTTAAAAGCTGAAAATTCGCTGAATCGTCCACCCTATGAGACAGGACTAGGTTTCTGCATGTAGGGCACGGGGAGACGTCGCCAAGCACAGCGTGCCCACCGTCATGCGAAGCACACGATCAAGCGGTAGGCGCAACCGTTTAGGATTCCTCGTGAACCAAATCCGAGCCACCGGAGGAATTGGAGTCGCCCTCCTCGTTGAGGTTCTGCGAGAGGTTGGCCTCCATCCAGGCGCGCACGGCGCCCTCGAAATCCTCAGACTCCTCCACCTCCTCAACGACTTCATCGAGGTCCTGCGTCGTCAGGAATTTGGTAAAGGACGCGATCTCTAGTTTCTCATCGCGGTTAAAAAGCCCGTCTTGGTAGACCACGACGTAGTTTTGCGGCAGTTCCGGCTTGGAGTTAGGGCAGCCCTCAGCGCCGGCGGGCTCGACCACGGACATCTCCGGAGGCATCGACGCCATGAGCGCAACGTGGGTGCGCTCCAGGAAATCCACGTCCTTCGTCCCCTCATCCTTGGCGGCCACATAATCCTTTGAAATCTCGCGGGCCTCCACCGGGTTGTAGACGTTTAAAAATTCGCCCGTACAGCCAACGAAGAAGTTTCCGTTCGTGCTTACCCCACTGACGTGTTCACCGCCGCGCCGGACCATCATTGGCTCCTGGGAAACGGTGGCCGCACGCCCCTCATCGCGGAGGGTCTGGCGGTAGATCTCAGCCAATACGCGCTGCTCATGGGATGTCGGGTCGATCATGATGGTGATTGGCGCCGATGCAACAGGCTTGGGATCTGGCTTGGGCTCATATCCCGAGCAAGCGCTGAGCGACGCCCCCACAACCCCCACCAAGGCCACCCCAGCAACGCGGGAGAAGGTTCGGGAACGTGAGGTTTCGCGGGGCATCAAAATAGGGCGCATTCTTTCTCTTAAACCAGACATGGGGCAGGACATAAACCACAACATGTCACTACTGTGCAGCTGCAGCGCTTCAGGCGCAGCATCTGGCTGAATTTTACACATCCCATTGCCCTGACGCGGTGTGGCTCTCCTCAGCAACGGGTGACTAGACTGGTGCGGGTTATGACTAGCGCTATTACTGAATCTTCCGTTCGCGACGCGCTCACCCGCGTCGATGACCCAGAAATCGGTCGCCCCATCACTGAGCTCGGCATGGTGAAGTCCGTGACCGTCACCGGCTCGGACGTGGATATCGAGCTTTATCTCACCATCGCGGGCTGCCCGATGAAGAGCACCATCGAGTCCAATACCCGCGCGGCTGTTTCCGAACAAGACGGTGTCGGCGAGATCACCATCTCCATGACACCGATGAGCGACGAGCAGCGCAAGGAGCTCAAACAGAAGCTGCGCGGCGGGCAAGCCGAGCCGGAGATCCCCTTTGCCAAGCCTGAGTCCACCACCCGCGTCTTCGCGGTGGCCTCCGGCAAGGGCGGCGTGGGTAAGTCCTCCGTCACGGTGAACTTGGCGGCTGCCTTGGTGAACAAGGGCCTCAAGGTGGGCATCGTGGACGCCGATATCTACGGCCACTCCGTGCCCAGCCTGCTGGGTTCCACGGCGGGCCCCACAGTGCTTGACGACGAAATGCTGCTTCCCCCCGTCTCCCACGGCATCAAGCACATCTCGATTGGCCAGTTCGTGGAGGGTAACGCGCCCGTCGTCTGGCGCGGACCCATGCTGCACCGAGCCCTTCAGCAGTTCCTCGCGGACGTCTTCTGGGGTGACTTGGATGTGCTCCTGCTGGACCTGCCACCGGGTACTGGTGACGTGGCCCTGTCGGTGGCCCAGCTCATCCCCAACGCCGAGCTGCTCATCGTCACCACCCCGCAGGCGGCCGCGGCCGAGGTGGCCGAGCGCGCCGGTTCCATCTCGCAGCAAACGCGCCAGCGCGTGGCCGGCGTGATTGAGAACATGGGCGCGATGGTCATGCCGGACGGCTCCACGATGGATATCTTCGGCTCCGGTGGCGGCAGCGTGGTGGCCGAGCGCCTCAGTGTGCTGCTGGGCCACGAGGTTCCCCTGCTGGCCAGCATCCCGCTCGATCCAAGCCTGCGCGCGGCTGGCGATGCCGGAACCCCCATCGTCATCTCCGCGCCCGACTCCCCCGCTACGCAAGCCATCACCAAGGTGGCGGATTCCATTGCGGTGCGCTCCGATTCCCTCGTGGGCAAGAAGCTCGGCTTGGGCGTGACCCGCAAGAACTAATCGGGCCTTAGGTGACATCCTCCCAGGAGGAGCTGCCCTCGCCGGCGGATGCATTCCCGCCGCGCGGGGGCTGTGTCGTTTTCTTGTTAGTCGCTCGCTCTTCCACGGACTGCTGCGCACCCAGGTCCGGGTAGACCTGCGAATAATCAAACGTCGGCCGCGCGGGGTTCTCCTGTGGCGCGGGCTGCGCTGGTCTCTGCGGCGCGGGTTGGTTGTTTACTTCTGCGTCGTGCTCGTACGGGCTGGTGCTCTTCTTGATGTCCTCAGCCATCTTTTTCGGGTTGAAATCGTCCCAGGCGGACTCGTCGCCGTCGAAAAGCGCCTTGGTGATAACCCCGCGCGGCCCCATGCGCGTCCACTCCGCCGCCTGGCTCAGAGGTACGCGAAGATCATCGAACTCCGCGCCGAGACCGCTCATCTCACCGTTGAGCTCCGCCTTAGCGTTGGCAATTGCTTTGCGCGCCGCATAAATCGCCGCACGCACGTCCATAATCACACCGGGCAAGCGCTCAGGTCCGATGATCACCAGACCCAGCAGCACGATGACGAGGATCTCTACCCAACCAATTGAGGAAAACACGAAACTATCTTAACCACTTCGCTGTATGTGACAGGCAGGACCGGTGTGTAGGGCGCGCCCCACAACCTTTGGGGTTTTGGGGGCTCAGCTCCTCTGGTTATGGCGAATAGCGCGGACGACCATCTCCACCTTGTCAAGGAAGTCTTGGCGAGGCCGATGGGCGGGCATCTCCGCGTCCGGCCCAGGCCCAGCGCCCTGATTAGCAATACCCGCAAGTTTAGCCATGAGGGAATCCGGCGCCTTGACGTGGGAATCCACGCTGCATTCCCGAATCCATTCGGCGGCATTGCGCTGGTGGTGAATGTCCGCTCGGCACTCCGCGCAGTGCACGAGATGAACGCGCACGCGGTGGGCATACTTGGCCGGCATTTCACCATCGACAAAGGCGACGACCGCCTCGGGCCCCAAGTGGCCGATCGTATCCGCGCGCTGCGCGCGTGACTTGGCTTTATCGCGGACTTTGGCTTGGGCCTCAGTAAAGAATCCGGACGAGCCTAGGTAGTGGCCATGTTCCTGATCCCCCGAGGACTTCTTATGCCCTGATTCCTTCACCTCAACGTCACCTCAACTCAGCGCGTGCTTTAGGCCTTCACTTAGCTGCGAGTTTCGCAGTCCTAAGGCTAAACGCTGCCCAGTCTAGCGCGTGCGCAGCAGGCTGCGGGTGTCCGCGTTGGTCTGTGCTTCCTTTTCCAATGCGGCGCGCAACTGGGAGCGGCCACGGTGGATTCGAGAACGCACGGTACCCATCTTCACGCCAAGGGTTTCGGCGATTTCGTCGTAGCTCATGCCAACGACATCACAGAGCACCACCGCAACACGAAAATCAGGCGCAAGGTTATCCAGTGCCGATTGCAACGCCGGGTCGAGGTTAGCCACCGAGTAGGCCTGCTCCGGGGTCATGTCAGTGCCGGGGACACGCTCATAATCCTCCGGCAAGGCCTCCATGCGGATTTTAGAGCGGTGGCGGACCATGTCCAAGAAGAGGTTCGTGGTAATGCGGTGCAGCCAGCCCTCAAAGGTTCCGGCCTGGTATTTATTCAAGGAGCGGAAGACGCGCATGAAGGTCTCCTGCGTAAGATCCTCGGCGTCATGCTGGTTACCGGAGAGGCGGTAGGCCAAACGGTAGACACCATCAGCATGTTCGGCAACGAGTTCCCCCCAAGAGGGCATGTCGCCCTGGCCGGCGTCGAACGCTGCGGTTCCGGTCAGCTCTTGGGCTTCTGCACTCTCGGAAGAGCTGACGGTGGAAGAAGAATCACGAGTGCTTTGAGCGGGCTCAACACTGCGCTGCTGTGTGGTCATGAGGATCATCATTCTATAGTGCGGGCCGAAACTCCAGCCAGCGCACTGTGAGCAGCCTGTGAATCCGTCACTCCTCTTACATGCGCTTCTTGTGCCACACGGAGAGGACAATCGCGGGCGATTCTCGGCGCGCAGCTGCAGCGAGTTCACTATGGTTTTCTATTGTGACTACTACGGCTTATGACGCAATGCGAACCTATATCGAATCCACCAGCGAGAGCTCTGAGGTGCTCGCCGCCGCCCGCGCCCACGCGGAGGAGTACGGACTGCCTTCGCCGGATGAGGCCACCGGCCAGCTGCTCAGCACGCTCGCCGCGGTTTCTTCCGGTACCGCCTCCCGCCCCCAAGCGGTGGCGATTACCCCCGCTGCCTCTGTCGTGGGCCTTTACCTGTTGGCGGGGATGCCGGACAACGGTATCTTGACCTGCATTGACCCAGAGGCCGAGCACCAGGCCAGCGCTAAGCAGGCGTTCCGCGATGCTGGCTACTCCCCTAGCCGCGGGCGCTTCCTTCCTTCCCGCCCGCTCGACATCATGGGCCGCTTGGCTAATGACACATACCAGGTGATTTACGCCGAGGTCCCCGCCCTCGACATGCCTGCACTACTCAAGGCCGCCTGGCCTCTGCTCCATCAGCACGGCACCTTGGTGTTGGCCAATGCGCTTCTCGACGGCACCGTGGCCGACCCCTCCCGCACCGACCGCGACACCGCCGCCGCCCGCGAGGCCGACGAGTTTGCTCGCTCCCTCGACGACGCCGCCGTCACCCGCTTACCCTATGGCGCGGGCCTGACACTCATCACGAAGCTCTAGCCCACCAAGCACCACAAAAGCGGGCGCGACGGTGGCAATCACACCACCCGCACGCCCGCTTTAGGACAGAAATAACGCGACTTAGACCTTTACATTCTTGCCCACAACCACGACTCCGCCTTCAGAGACCTTGAAGCGCTCCTCATCGCGCTCGCGGTCCACACCGATGATGGCGCCGTCACTGACCACCACGTTCTTATCCAGGATGGCATGGCGGACTACCGCGCCACGACCGATGCGCACGCCGGGAAGGATGACGGAGCCTTCCACCGTCGCCCCATCCGCCACATGCACGTCCGAAGCTAGGACGGAGTTGCGCACCGTACCACCGGAGACGATGCAACCCGGAGCCACCATCGAGGACTGCGCAATACCGTTCTGCACAAACTTCGCCGGCGGGAAGTTGGAGTCATCCGTGGAATGAATAGGCCACGAACGGTTGTACAGGTTGAAGATTGGGTGCACCGAAATCATGTCCATGTGCGCCTCATAGAAGGAGTCGATGGTACCGACGTCACGCCAGTAGCCATGGTCACGCTCCGTGGAACCGGGAACTTCGTTAGCCATGAAGTCATAGACGTGCGCCTGATCGCGCTTCACGAAGTAAGGGATAATGTTGCCGCCCATATCGTGAGCGGAATCCTCATCCTTTTCGTCTTGCAGCAACGCGTCGATAAGCGCCTGCGTGGTGAAGACGTAGTTGCCCATGGAGGCATAGGTCATGTTCGGATCATCCGGGGTCGCCGGAGGATTGGCAGGCTTCTCGACGAACTCCGTAATCGTTCCCATCCCATCCGCCTGGATGCAGCCGAAGGCAGAAGCCTCCGAACGCGGGACGCGGATGCCCGCCACCGAGCAGTCCAGGCCAGTCGCGATGTGTTCCTCCACCATCTGCGCTGGGTCCATGCGGTAGACGTGGTCGGCGCCGAAAACGATGACATAGTCCGGCTTTTCGTCATAAATCAGGTTCAGCGACTGCAGGATGGCATCGGCGGAACCGTTGTACCAGCGCTTACCGCGACGCTGCTGAGCCGGAACGGAAGCGATGTACTGCGGGGTGGGTCCAGACAGGTTCCACGCTTGGGAAATGTGGCGGTCCAGAGAATGGGACTTGTACTGGGTCAGCACCGCGATCTTGAGGAATCCGGCGTTGACAAGATTGGACAGCACGAAATCGATCAGGCGATAGGAACCGCCGAACGGAACGGCGGGCTTAGCGCGGTCTTCCGTCAGAGGAAAAAGGCGCTTTCCCTCACCGCCGGCAAGGACAATGGCAAGGACATTTGGAAGGCTTCTCACATCACCCAATCTATAGACGTTTTCTGGATCGCGCAGTCGAAGAGTGCTTGTTTTTACCCCCTTTTGATGACCTCTCGCCGCCCCCGCGGGCCAACGTGCCACATGGCCTCTCAAGGTTTAGCGCGAGCTGTGGATAATCCGTATTCTGGCGATTATGAGAGCCGGAATTTTTTCTAAGGAGTATCCGCCGGAGATTTATGGCGGAGCGGGCGTCCACGTTGCAGAGCTCACGCGCTTCATGCGCGAGATCATCGATGTTTCAGTTCACTGCATGGGTTCTGAGCGCGACGAGAAGGATGTGTTTGTGCATGGCGTTGATCCCTCGTTGAAGGAGGCTAACGCCGCGCTGCAGACACTCTCCACAGGGCTGCGCATGGCCAACGCCGCCTCCGATATTGATGTGGCTCACTCCCACACCTGGTACACGGGACTGGGTGGGCACCTTGCCAGCCGCCTGTACGGCATCCCCCACGTGGTCACCGCACACTCGCTCGAACCCCACCGCCCGTGGAAGCGCGAACAGCTTGGTGGTGGCTATGAGATCTCCTCGTGGTCGGAAAAGAACGCCATGGAGTACGCTGACGCCGTCATCGCGGTGTCGGCCGGAATGAAAGACTCAATCTTGGATGCATACCCCCGCATCGACGCCGACAAGGTCCACGTGGTCCTCAACGGCATCGATACTCAGGTATGGCAACCGGGTGAGTCGGCGGTGCTGGATAAGTTGGGCGTCGACAAGCAGCGTCCCATCGTCGCCTTCGTGGGGCGGATCACCCGGCAGAAGGGCGTGAAGCACCTGCTGAAGGCTACCCAGAACTTTGACCAAGACATTCAGCTTGTGCTGTGTGCCGGCGCACCCGATACGCCGGAGATTGCAGCGGAGACCGAGGCCCTCGTGGAGGAGCTGCGCGCCCAGCGTGACGGCGTGTTCTGGGTCAAGGACATGCTCTCGCGCGAGGAAATTAAGCAGGTCTACTCCGGCGCCGACGTGTTCGTCTGCCCCTCAATTTATGAGCCTTTGGGAATCGTCAATCTTGAGGCAATGGCTTGTGGCACCGCCGTGGTGGCGTCCAATGTGGGCGGCATCCCCGAGGTCGTTGTCGACGGCGAAACTGGTGTTTTGGTCAACTATGACGCAGATGACGACGCGACCTTTGAGGCCGATATTGCCGCCGCCGTGAACCGCGTTGCTGCCGATAAAGAGCTGGCACAACGCTTCGGTGCTGCGGGCCGCCAGCGCGCCATCGAGGACTTCTCGTGGGCCACCATCGCGCAGCAGACCGTGGACATTTACCGCTCGTTAATGTAGGAAGGACTGCCGTGACGCATAAAGAAACGCACCATCGCCCAGAACTTCACTTCGTTCCCGATAGCGGGATCCTCGACGCCCCCGCGGGAATCGTCCGGGACGGTCATACCTGGCACTTGTTCCACCAGTACCGCCCTGACGCTGGCCAGCCTGCGCGCTGGGGCCATTCCACCTCCGAGGAAACAGCCTTCGCGTGGCTGGACTGCGACGACGTCCTCGCCCCCGTCGGTGGCGAGCTGTCACTACGCGCAGGCTCAGTGGCGGAGGGCAAGGACGCCCTCAACCTTTATTTCACCTCGGTGACCTCGGTGGGCACCAGCGTGCGCTTGGCGCGGTATACCGACTACGCCGATGAATGCATCGTGTCTGATGACCCTTCTGCGCTCGATCCGGATGTCGTCCGCTTTGGGGAGGCGGTGGGCGCCCACACCAACTATGACCGCTTCCGCTCGCCTTCCGTGGTCCCGGATTGGGCCAAGGAAGACCGCGAAGAGGGACACGATGGCTGGCTGATGCTGGCGCTGACCGGTCATTCCGATGCCCCGATGCCGGTAATTCTGGACAGCCCCAATGGCGAATCTTGGACTCTTCTTGGGCCCTTGAGCTTCGACGGCGACCCTGGCTTTGAAGACGGCGAGGTCCCGGCTACCTCCCCCATCCCGCCGGTGGTGTCACCGCGCTTGGTGCGCCTTCGTGACGAGGTAGATAGGGAAATCTACGATGTCCTCTTTGTCACCTTAGAGCGCGAGGGCCGCGACGTTTCTGGCTACATCGTGGGCCGCCTCGACGGCACCGTGTTCACCGTGGCACGAGGTTTCCAGCGTGTGGACTATGGCCATGACTTCTCCCGGCCACGCAACACCAACACCACGACCGGAACGATTCCGCAGGAGCGCCGCTACGACCGCGCAGTCATCCTCGGCCTGCTCAATGGCAATGGCCGCGGTGATGACGCTACCAAGCACCCCACGTGGGAGGCTGAGGACTGGGCTAATAGCTTGTCACTGCCACGTGCAGTCACGCTGCAGGGCGGTGTGCTCTACCAGACTCCGGCGGAGGGGCTGCCGGATGCTGTGAAGCTCTCGAACTACGCACGGTCTTGGACAGGTGTATTGGAGGTACCGGCGGGCTCGAGCGTGACTGTCACGCTGAAGGACGGCTCCGGTGACGCCGCTGCGGTCATCCGCCACACGGGCGAGGAAATCAGCTTGGATCGCTCCATGTCGAAGTCCTTCGACAACTACTTCAAGGATTCCGCGCCAGCAGTGGCCAAGCTGGCCGAGGGCGATTCGGATACCCTCACCGTCATTCAGGATGGTGCCAGCGTTGAGGTGTTCGTAGACGGCGGATTGGTCGCCATGAGCTCCCGCGTCTACTTCGAGGGTGGTTGCTCTGCTATCGAAATCAGCACCGAGGGCGAGGCTATTATTGAGCAGTCCTGGAACAGGAAGGGCACCAAGCTCTCTTAAGAGCATCGAACGACGATCATAGAAGGAGGCCCGGGGTAACCGGGCCTCCTTTTGTGTGCGGGCCCACTGTGTTGTGTGGCCACGTTGCGCCGCTGCGCTCGCGGTCATCATTTCTCGCGCATGCCTCATCAGTTCCACTCGCTCCCCTTCCGCCCTTCGCGCTCACCGGGAGCGGTCATGACGGCTGATTGAGGCTCTTGGTGAGCGCGAGGGGAGAATTCGATGGGTGGCTTCGAGGCAAGGGTTCAGCGAAATAGCCAGCGCGTCAGCGCAAGCTCCAGATCACAGTGAGCAAACAGGCCCAGGGGTGGTTGCATCACAGGCCGCCCCGCCCTTCGCGCTCACGGAGGAGCTAAAAACTTCCGACGGACCCATTGCCGGTGAGCGCGAAGGGTCGTTCCGGAGAGAAAAGGGACGTTCCGAAGAAAGAAGGGCCGTTCCCCGGGGCTGAAAAGCAAGGGCTGGCAATGAGAAGCCGAGCGCAAGCGATGAGTTAGGCCGAGCGCAAACGATCCAGACGGGCGTGGGCCGTCACAGTCAACGTCTGCGGCAAGGAGGCCATGCGCTCTGCCAGCTCTTCCGGACTAATGTGGCGCGCCGAGGGGCTCATCCCCACCTGCGCAGCGATGGACGCCTTATCCAAGACGATGGGGAAAGAAATATCGACCGGATCCGCTGCCTGCTTAAGGAACCCTTCCGCCTGCGTGTAGAGGCGATCCACCTTGCCTTCTTCCACGCCGAGAATTCCCAGCGGCTCTCGCAGCTCATCCAGGTGACCGGACTGCGGGGTCAAGACGATGACCTCCCCGCCGGGTGCGAGAACGCGCTGGAACTCCGCCGGATTGCGCGGCGCGAAGACCACCGAGATGGCATGGATTGAATCATCCTTCAAGGGCAGGCGCTCCCACACATCCGCAACCACAGCGCCGACGCGCTCGTGCGACTTTGCCAGATGCTTAGCCGCATGCGTAGAGATATCGAGGCCCACGCCGCGAGCGCCCTCAATCGAATCGAGCGTGTGCGCCAGGTAGTAACCCGTGCCAGCGCCTACCTCTAGGAGCGAGGGGGCGGTGTCCTCATTGAGGCCTGCTTGCTGAGCCGCGTCCTGACTCTCCAAAGAATCCTGCACCGCTCCAGTGACTGCCTCCACGAAGGGTGCGAAATGCCCCATCGCCAGGTAGGTTTCACGGGCGGTGACCATCGCGGCATCGTCACCTTGATGCTTCAGACCCGCACCAGCTGCCAACGTGACGTAGCCCTGCTTGGCCACGTCATAGGAATGGCCGGTCTCCGACACGAGGCGGGAAAAATCATCCGCGCCTTCAAGGGCGCTGCCATCGGCGGGATCGGCCAGAATATCGACGATATGTGAAAGCATGCTCCCTAGACTAGCTAGAAACTGCTACGAGGAGTGAACCCAACTCCGCTGCTTCTTCTTTGCTGAGCTCAATAACAATGCGCCCACCCCCGTCAGAAGGAATGCGCATGACGATCTTGCGGGACTCCTCTACCGCTTCCATCTCTCCACCAGTGGTACGGGGCTTCATCGCTGCCATATTGAGTCTCCTTCGACTGTATTTTGTACGTCCTTCTAGTCTAGCTCTTTTTCGGCCGCCGGCGGCAGACTCGTCGCTGTAGGCTCGGCCTAGGCCTGAACCGAAGGTTCTGAAGGTTCGCCCGATGACGCCGCCTTGGCACCCCAATGGCGCTCCACTGCCGCCAACAGGGCATCCACTTGGTCCTGGCGGTAGCCGCGCGCAACCACGTCAAAGCGCAGGTCATCGAAGCGCCCCTCCTCGAGGGCCCGCAGATTCTCTCGATCGGTATCCACGGCCTTGTCGGGAGCGCCCATGACAGGTCCCCGGCCTACGAAGCTTCCCCACGCCCACGTGCCGATGATGATGAGGGCAATGAGCACAACGATAAGAAGAATCCAGGACATCATGCGCTAAATCCTACCCAGCAATGGTGGCCTTTGGGCAACAGGCCCAACCACGCCAGCACGGGACAGGATGGTGCGCGCAACCACATCGGCCATCGGGGCTAGCTCCTCCAATGGACGGTTACGGTGGGTGCGGGTGCCCAGGTCAACCTCGGCGAGGGCATAGGGGCCATAGCGCTTGGCGACGTCTATCAGCAGCCCCGCTTCCACCCCGTACCCTTCCACGAACGGCAGCTCCATGGCGGCCGCGCGTCTTAAGGCGTATTCGCCGCCGAGTGGTTGGTCAATGTGTGCGAGCTCCGGGAAGAACTGCCGCAAAAGCGGCTTGGCGGTCAGCTCGGTCACGCGCCCGCCACCGGTGGGCTTTCCTTGAAAGCTGCGCTGGTAGCGCGCCTTAACCATCTGGATGTGCGGATCGATGAAAGACTCTGTGAGCGCGGAAACCATTCCGGGCGCGGCGGATTCTAGGTCCGCATCGATGAAGACGACGATGTCGCCCTCAGCTGCCGCCACGCCGCGCCAGAGGGACTCACCCTTGCCTGGTCGGGGCATCTCAGGCAGGATCTCGCGCCAATTGAGCACCCGAGCCCCTGCCGCCTGTGCCTCAGCCACAGTTTCATCGCTCGAGTCCGCATCAATGACGATGACCTCTAGAGGATCATCCGCCAGGCAAGCACGCACCACGTGCGCGACTGTGCGCTCCTCGTTGAGCGCAGGGATAACCACAGAAACGCTGTCGGTCATGGCTTAGGCTAGCCCCCGCGTCGTGGCCAAGGGAGCTATCTGGCCCTGGATGGCGGCGGTCATGCGGATGACGTCGAGAGTCGGGGCCACCTCATGGACCCGAAAGGCCGCCACGCCCCGTGCCGCCGACCATGCCGTCGCTGCCAGCGTGCCCGCGACGCGCTGGTCCACGGCGCGGTCGAGGGTCTCACCCACAAAGTCCTTGTTCGACAAGGCCATGAGCACCGGCCAACCGGTCGCCACGATCTCATCGATGCGCCGCAGCAACTCCAAGCCGTGGAAGGTGTTTTTGCCGAAGTCGTGCGTGGGGTCGATAAACGTCAGCTCCTCCGGGCAACCGAGGTCGGCGGCTCGCTCGGCCAGCCGCGTGGTCTCGCTGATGACATCGGCAACCACATCATCGAAGTGCACGCGGTGCGGGCGGGTGCGCGGTGTGACACCGCCGGTGTGCGAGCACACGTAGCCCACCTTGTGGTGGCCAGCCACCTCGATGAGCTCCGGGTCCCAGCCGGCCCACGTGTCATTGACCAAACCGGCCCCCGCAGCGATCGCGGCATCTGCTACCTCAGCGCGCCACGTGTCCACGGAAATCAGCGCCTCTGGGCGGCGGCGGTGCAGCTCCGCGATGGTGGGCACGACGCGCTCGATTTCCTCGGCGGCGTCGACATGCTGACCCGGGCCGGCCTTGACGCCTCCGATGTCGATGATGGAGGCGCCGTCGTCAAGCGCTTGCTCCGCGCGCTGGATTGCTGGGTCGAGCTCGAAGGTGGCGCCCTTGTCGTAGAAGGAGTCTGGGGTGCGGTTCACAATCGCCATGACCCGCGCGAGGTTGTGCGCTTGGGTCACTTGCTCTCCTGCTCCCGCAGGCGCTTGTCCGACATGACCTTGTGCGCGGCCAGGATGTGGGCGACGGCCTCATCGATATCGTCCGTGACCAAGAAAAGATCGAGGTCCTCGGCGCTGATGAACCCGCCCTCGGCCAGGGTCTTCTTCATCCACTCCACCAAGCCGGACCAGTATTCAGTACCCATGAGCACGATGGGATAGTTGGTCACCTTGCCAGTTTGGACCATGCACATGACCTCAAAGAATTCATCCATGGTGCCCATGCCGCCGGGAAGACAGATGAAGGCCTGGGAGTACTTGAGGAACATGGTCTTGCGGGCGAAGAAATAGCGGAAGTTAAGCCCCAGATCCACGTAGGGGTTCAGGCCCTGCTCGTGCGGAAGCTCGATGCCCAAGCCCACAGACAACCCTCCGGCCTCGTGCGCGCCGCGGTTGGCCGCCTCCATGATGCCGGGGCCACCGCCGGTGATGACGGCATACTTGGCTTCTACCAGGCGGCGACCCAAGGCCACACCTAGCTGGTAGTTCGGATCCTCCTCCGGGGTGCGAGCGGAACCAAAGACGGTCACGGCCTTCGGCAGCTTGGCCAGGGCGTCGAAGCCGTCCACGAACTCGCCTTGGATGCGCAAGACGCGCCAGGGATCGGCGTGCTGCCATTCGTGATCCGCGCCGGACTGCAGCAGCCGTTGGTCAAAGGTGGAGGACTGCTCTCCGGCGGTGCGCACGAGAAGAGGTCCGCGCAGGGTGCGCAGTTGCTCAGGCGTCATGGTGGTCTTATCCCTTCAGGTAGTTCAAGAGTGCGGTCGAGACTTCGGCGATCTGGGTGACGGGCACTTGTTCGTCCTTCTTGTGGGCAAAGCCTGGGTCACCAGCGCCGAAGTTGACGGCTGGGGTCCCCATCTCGGAGAAGCGGGCCACGTCGGTCCAACCATACTTGGCGCGGACGTTGCCGCCGACGGCGTCGACAAGCGCGCGTGCCGCCGGCTGGCCCAGACCGGGCAGGGCGGCGCCGGCGATGTCATCGACCTCCACGGTGATGTTCTCGTGTTCGCCGATGACCTCCATCAGGTGCGCCAGCGCCTCCTCGGAGCTGCGGTCCGGGGCGAAGCGGAAGTTGACGAACATCCAGGCCTCATCCGGGATGGTGTTGGTGGCCACGCCGGATTCGAGGTGGACGATGTTGAGGCCTTCCTTGTATGTGCAGCCATCAATTTCCACATCGCGCGGCTGGTAGTTGGCCACGTTGAGCATCACCGGCGCCAAGGTGTGGGCGGCGTTGGAGCCCAGCCAGGCGCGGGCCGAGTGCGCACGGGTGCCATGGGCGGTGACGCGCACGCGAATGGTGCCCTGGCAGCCGGCCTCGATCATGGCGCCGGAAGGCTCGCCCAGCAGCGCGAGGTCCCCCTGCAGCCACTCGGGGTGATCCTTCTGCAGGTGGCCCAAACCGTTGAATTCGGTGGCGACCTCCTCGCCCTCATAGGCGATGACCGTGAGATCGTGCTTGAGCTCATCGGTGTTGTACAGCTGCGCGAAGGCGTTGAGGTAGACCGCCATGCCCGACTTCATGTCCACGGTGCCGCAGCCATACATGATGCTGCCGTCCTCCGACATGGTGTGGGGCACGTTATCGGCCAGGGGCACGGTATCGATGTGGCCGGCGAGGACCACGCGGCTTTCGAAGCCCCGATTCGTCCGGGCGCAGACGGTGTTGCCGTAGCGTTCCACCTCTACTTTGCTCTGGTCCAGACCACGTAGGGCCTCTTCGACCGCATCGGCGATCGCTTGCTCGTGGTGCGAAGGGCTAGGGATATCCACCAAGGCCTTGGTCAGCTCGATGGGATCGGAGAAGAGATTTAAAGTCACAACCCGCCATGCTAGCGCCCCCGGATGCTCAGCGCATTGCGTAAAGTACTTCCCATTACAAACAATCAATAGCGTTGAAGGTGATCACCCTATGGCAGCGGCCACACAACTCAAAACCCGCCACCTCACCATGATGGGGCTCGGATCCGCAGTGGGTGCGGGACTCTTCCTGGGCGTGGGCCTAGGCATTCAGGTGTCCGGCACCTCCGTTCTCATCTCCTATGCGGTAGCTGGCGCGCTCATCGCCTTGGTGATGTGGATGCTCGGAGAGATGGCCGCCGCACGCCCTTCGCTGGGCGCTTTCTCCACTTATGCAGGACAGGCTTTTGGGCCGTGGGCCAGGTTTACGTTGGGCTGGATTTACTGGTTCATGCTGGTCATGGTGATGGGCGCGGAGATTACCGGTGCTGCGGCCATCATCTCGAATTGGTTCGGGGTCGATCCGTGGATACCGGCTTTGGTGGCTGTGGTGTTCTTCGCCGTGGTCAACTTTGCCGCCGTGGGTGGTTTCGGCGAATTCGAGTTCTGGTTCGCCATCATCAAGGTGGCCACCATCGTGGCTTTCCTGGGCGTCGGCGTGCTCATGGCTTTGGGCATCCTGCCCGGAATGGACCTCTCCTTGGCAGGTCATAACTTCACAGAGAACTTCCTGCCCAACGGCGGCCCCGGTTTTGCTGCCGGCCTGCTCGCCGTGGCTTTCGCCTTCGGTGGCATCGAGCTGGTCACCATTGCCGCAGCCGAGTCCGAGGATCCAGCGCACAACGTCGCCACTGCGGTGCGCGCCATTATCGTGCGCATCATGGTCTTCTACATCGGTTCCATCCTGGTTATCACGCTGGCATTGCCTTTCAGCTCCATCCAGGACGCCGACGTCGCCGCGGACTCGCCCTTCACGCTGGTCCTCGCCGCCGCGAAAATCCCCTTCGCTGCAGGATTCATGGAAGCCATCATCGCCCTAGCGCTGCTCTCTGCCTTCAACGCACAGATCTACGCCACCTCCCGTCTGGTCTATGACATGGCGAAGGACCATAGCGCGCACCACATCTTCCTTCGGACGAACGCCTCCGGTTCCCCCATTTTTGCGGTGGTGCTCTCCATCATCTTCGCCTTTGCATCGGTGGTGCTGCAGTACTGGAACCCGCCGGGATTGTTGGCCTTCCTCTTCAACGCGGTTGGCGGCTGCCTGCTGGTCATCTGGTGTTTCATCGTGGCCTCCTATATCAAGCTGCACCCACAGATGCAGGCCAACGGCGAGCTCACCACGCTGCGCGTCCCGGGCTTCCCGTGGCTGCCGTGGCTCACCGCCCTAGCGCTGGTCGGCCTCACAATTCTTATGCTTTTCGACGCCTCCGCCCGCAACCAAGTCCTCGCCGTCCTCATCCTGACCGTGGCCCTGGTTGTGATCTTTCACCTACTACCGGGTAACTCACGGCGCACGACAGAGGCGTAGCTGCTAGGGTGTGAGCCTATGACTTCAGCATCCGCACGCGGCCTGGCAACCATTACCCACGACGGCACCGTCCTGGACGTTTGGTTCCCGGCAGTTCACACCGATATTTCTGTAGACGCCAGCGGCACCGAGCGCTTGGAGGAGGTTCCGCAGCAATTCGCTGACCTGGTTGGCCCTGATGAGGAGCGCGGCGTCGCCCGCATCGCAGTGGAGACTAAGATTGCGGACCTTGACGAGGCGCCCGCCGATACCTACGACGCTTACCTGCGCCTGCACCTGCTCTCTCACCGCGCAGTCAAGCCTCACGGCCTGAACGTGGACGGGATCTTCGGCAAGCTGGCCAACGTGGTGTGGACCAACTACGGCCCCTGCGCGGTTGCCGATTTCCAGATGGTCCGCGGCCGCCTCGCTTCCCGCGGCCCGGTCGTGGTCTACTCCGTCGATAAGTTCCCGCGCATGGTGGACTACGTCGTCCCGTCCGGCGTTCGCATTGGTGACGCCGACCGCGTTCGCCTGGGCGCCCACCTCGCCGAGGGCACGACCGTGATGCACGAGGGCTTCGTCAACTTCAACGCCGGCACCCTGGGCGCCTCCATGGTCGAGGGCCGCATCTCCGCAGGTGTTGTCGTGGGCGATGGCTCCGATATCGGCGGCGGCGCCTCCATCATGGGCACCCTCTCCGGCGGCGGCAAGGAGGTCATCTCCATCGGTGAGCGCTGCCTTTTGGGCGCGAACTCGGGTGTAGGCATTTCGCTTGGCGACGACTCCGTCGTCGAAGCCGGCCTCTACGTCACCGCCGGCACCAAGATTGCGGTCTTTGGCAAGATTGCTCAGGCCCTGGGTCTGTCCGAGGGCGAGACTGTCAAGGGCTCTAAGCTCTCCGGCGTCTCCGGCGTTCTGCTGCGCCGCAACTCCGTCACCGGCGCCGTCGAGGCCGTGGACTGGAAGTCTGAGGCTGTGGCCCTCAACGAGGATCTGCACAAGAACTAGGCGCTGTTGCTTGAGGCCCCCGTTTCTGCGGGGGCCTTTCGCGATCGTGGACTTAAGCCCTCCGCTTTGTGCACAAGCGCTATAAAATGGCCCCTTTATGCCCAAACGCCTTGGCAGCTGCCTACAATGCTAAAGGTGACTGCTCAAAACGATTCCTCTCCTAGCTCACTCGGCAGCGGCTTGAAAGTCCGCCACCTGACCATGATGGGGCTGGGCTCCACTATCGGTGCCGGTCTTTTCCTAGGCACCGGCGTAGGTATTTCCGCCGCCGGTCCCGCGGTTCTCTTGGCCTACCTCATCGCTGGCTTCCTTGCCATCTTGGTCATGCAAATGCTCGGTGAGATGGGCACGGTCATCCCCGCTTCCGGTTCCTTCTCCGAATACGCCGAGCACGGTATCGGACGCTGGGCAGGCTTCACGCAAGGCTGGATTTATTGGCTTGCCACCGTCGCCGTCCTCGGCGCGGAAATTACGGGCGCTGCTGGTTTCATCGGCGCATGGTTCGACTGCCCGCCGTGGATCCCCGCGGCCATCTGCGTGGCGCTCTTTGGCACCATCAACCTCTTGCGTGTGCGCTTGTTCGGCGAGTTCGAGTACTGGTTCGCCTTCATTAAGGTCGCTGTCATCATTGCCTTCCTTGTCATCGGTGCGCTGCTGATCTTCGGGCTGCTTCCTGGCCACACCTTCATCGGGACGTCCGTCTTCCTTGCCGACGGCTTCATGCCCAACGGCCTTGGCGGCGTGGCCGCCGGCCTGCTCGCCGTGGCCTTTGCTTTCGGCGGCATCGAGGTCGTCGCCATTGCCGCGGCGGAATCCGAGGACCCCGAGAAGTCCCTTGTCAACGCGGTGCGCACCACCATTACTCGCATTTCGGTCTTCTACTTGGGCTCCGTCCTCGTCATCACCTTCCTCCTGCCCTACTCTTCGCTCGGCTCCGCGCAGTCTGCCGCCGAGTCTCCGTTCACGATGGTCTTGGACCGGGCTGGAATCCCTGGTGCTGCGGCCATCATGGAAGTGGTCATCGTGCTCGCGCTACTCTCCGCGTTCAACGCGCAGATCTACGCCTCCTCCCGCATGATGCACTCGCTGGCCTCCCGAGGTGAGGCGCCCAAGCTCTTCGCTGCAACAGATCGCCGCGGCGTGCCAACCGCCGCCATTGCGCTGTCCGTGGTGCTCTCCGCGGTCATGGTTGTTCTCAACTATGCGGATACCGGATGGCTGCTGTCCTTCATGCTGAACGCCGCTGGTGCTTCGCTGCTCATCGTGTGGGTCTTCATTGCGGTGAGCCAGTTGCGCCTGCGCCCGCAGCTCGAGGCCATCCACCCGCTGCCGGTCCGCATGTGGGCCTACCCCTACCTCACGTGGTTCGCGCTGGCATTGTTTGCAGCTATTGCTATGCTCATGCTTAGCGACGCCTCCGCCCGCATCCAGCTCTACTCCGCCGCCACGATGTTCGCTGTGCTCGCTGTCGCGGGCGTGATCAACGCTAAGGCCCGCGGAATCTCCCCGACCGCGCGCCTGCCGCTACCGACAGCCGAGGCGCTGAAGGCCCGCTAGCCGCCCCTCCCGCTGCCGCTCCACTCCCTTCGCGTCCCTTCCTCACTCCTCCTCGCAGCCACCCCACCCCCTTCGCGCTCACCGGCGCACTGCGTAGCACCGTTTCTTCGATCCCTGTGGCCGCCAAGGGCATGCCGCATGAGCTGTCACCCCAGCAAGCGCCCTTCGCGCTCACCAACGAAGGGCGGACTATGACAGGCGCCTGCCCCGTGAGCGCAAAAGGTAGGTGGACCCGAACGGCGCTCGATGCAATTCCCAACCTCACCGATGCAATTCCCGACCAAGCCTATGCCCTTCGCGGTCACCGCCGAAAGCTCTAGCAGCTAATCAGCGAGCTCGGTGAGCGCCAAGGGCGCGGAGGGATTTAAGGGGCTGTGTTGGTCGACAACGCCGAATCGATGCGGCGATCCGAACACTGCAAAGCCCAAACGATAGGGAATGCGCTAGACAGGAAGACGACGCGTCAACATAAACCCTCAAAATCTGGCTTTTGAGGCAGGGTTATCCACAGGCGGAGAATTGACTATCGACTCGTCGCCAAGCACTGCATACCTTGAGTTTCATGAAGGCATGGACTACCGCAGAGCTGCGCGAGATGGGGTTGAGCAAGGAGGCAATCCGGCGGAAGCTTCGCGCGGGAAAGCTGTTTCGCGTGCATCGGGGGATTTATAGCGATGAGTGGTCGCCGTTAGCTGTGGCACAAGCTCTGGCTCACGGGCTGAGTCGATTACATTTCACGGGTAAGACCGCGCAGGAGATTCACTTGGGGCGGAATTTGACGTTTCCGCTGGAGGCCGAGGGGCCACGAACGCTCAAGGGGAAGAACTTTCGGGTGACGCATTCGCGGCTTTCGGCCACAACCCTGGTCAACGGACTTCCGGTCATTCAGGTTCTCTGGGCGGCGCGGCGAATAGCCGCAGCGTGTGGTCAATTGCTGGAAGAGCATTATCGCGGCAAGACAGGCCCTGCTCGCCTCGAAGATGACCGGCGGAGAATGCGGCGAGTCCCACAACGCTTGAAAGAAACTATCCGTCGCACGCCCATCGGCACAGACAGCGTGCCGGAGCGCCAGCTCAGTCGAAGACTGCGCACGGACGGAATCTTCCCTGAGCACAATGCGCTCATCGCGGTCTACCGCTTTGACTTGAAGATTGGCAAGCTCATAGTCGAGGTCGACGGCTGGGAGCACCACAAACATAGTCGCGCTTTTCAAGCAGACCGCTCGAAGCAGAACGCCGCAGTGGCACATGGCTATACGGTTTTGCGCTTTACTGCCGACGATATCCGCTACCACCTCGACGATGCAGTTCTACTCATCAAAACCACACTTGAACAGCTCAAAGGGCGTAAACCGAAGCTGCCGGCTGTGGTGATGCACCCCTACTGGACATGGCATGTTTGCATGTAACCCTTGCTCCTATGACAAGTTTGCTTTACATTAAGACATGTAAACGCGACACACCGTAAAGGAGACCACATGGCCGAGCACCAGAATATGGTCCGCAAATGGCGTCGGTGGCTCGAGATGTCTCAAGCCGACCTTGCTGAAAGAGCCGGAGTTTCCCGCCAAACTATCGCCAATATCGAGCGCGGCAACTACTCCCCATCTGTGTACCTAGCTCTCGATATTTGCCGCGAACTAGGAAAAACCGTCGAAGAAGTCTTTGGAGATGAACAACATGATTAACGCCCTTGCTAACTACACCCTCAACGAGATCGAGCGCGCCTCCCGCGACGAATACGAACGCGAAACCTTTTACAAAGCCTGCGCCGTCGCAGCGCCGCCTGTGCAGTTCTTGGAGCTCGTCATCGCTGCCATCCTTGCTTGGGTACTTCCCGGCCAGATGAGCATGTTGTGTTTCCTCGCCATAGTGCCGTCTGTCATCGGCAATGCCATCGGCACGGCGTGGCTGCGAAAACGCGTCGCTACCCCGCTTGTGGGTCGTAATTGGTCCGCCATGGCCGTTTACTTAATACCGGCAATCGCGATGTTCGCGGGAATCGCCTATAACGCCTATGCGCCTGCCGACGGCCACAATCCCACCGCTTATCTAGCCGGCACCGCAGTTGGCGCTATCGCCGTCCTCATCCTCGCCCCATTCATCCGCCGCCATCAGCACCGCCGCGACCAAGAGCGCCTCGACGCCGAGCTCGACGACTAGGCAGCTCTTCCCCGCCCACCTTCCTCCATCCCGCCCTTCGCGCTCACCGCGGACGGCGGGTTCCTCTATTTTGCAGGCGCCGGTGAGCGCCAAGGGAGAATAGGGTCACGCCGAACCAGGCGTCGAAGTGCATCTCACCCCGCCATCTCACCGGTCAAACCGCCAGCACGCCCCTTCGCACCCAACGGTAGCAGTAGCTACCGAATTTATTGGACGCCCGTGAGCGCGAAGGAGGCATTTCCACCAATTACCCCTAAGCGCTCACCAGGGCGATGGAGCGCTGCCTCGTCGTGTTTCCGGTGAGCACGAAGGGAGCATCTGCTTGCCGACGCCCCCCCTTCCCGCTCACCGCAGCATCGAAAAGACCCCACCGGCCGTCGCTGGTGAGCGCGAAGGGCAGGCGGGGCGAAGGGTCGATTTTAAGCCGGTTCCGTTTCGTGGACCACGACTGGCTTCTTGGGTGTCGAGCGGAAGGTCCACAGCTTGTTGAAGATGAAGTTAATCGGCATGGCCACCACGATCGAAATGGCATTGGCCCAGTAGTACATCGTGCGGAAGCCCGTGGAGTCATCGAAGATATGGGGAGACAGCTGCAGCGGCGAGGTTGGATTCATCAGCAGGTACTGCACCGCGAGGGTCACTAAGTATGCACCGATGCCCGTAATGAGGAACGGGAAGAAACCCCGCAACCACGAGACCTTGTTGACGGACTTGAACGTCCACATTCGGTTGAGCTGGTAATTCCACGTATTCGCAACTAGGAAGGCGATGGTGGAAAAGAGCATGAACCAGCGCACGTGAAACTGGGTACCGAAGAGATTGAACATCGCGTCATGCGGCGTAGCGCCGAACCAGGCCAATCCACACTTTGCGGCCAAGATTGAGGTCGCAATGTTGACCAACGCGCCCGAACTGCCTACCAGACCGAACTTAATGAACTGGCCAAAATTCGAGGCAAAGCGAGCAAAGCTCAGATCCGCCATGGACACGCCCTTCGTACAAAATGCTCAATTATGATGAATAAAACTTCGTTTGAGTTTAGTCCCTCAATCAGCGCAAACTAAAACGCACGCCGCATTAGCGCCCAATCTCACAGCTGAAACTCCCGTTTGTGGCCGGTAACTGGATCGCTAAAACTCAAAGCGACATGGGAAAGCAGCAGCGGCGTGGAGAAATCATGAAGATCCAAGCCTCGATCCACGGGATAAGTATCATCTCCCACAATCGGATGTCCCAGGTGGTTAAGCACCACGCGGATCTGGTGGGTATGGCCGGTGAGCGGCCATACATCGGCAGTCGTTCCACCAGCACGCACGCGGGTCACCGTAGGCGTACCGGTGGAATCCACGCGGACCTGACGTTCACCACGCACGCGCCGCATCCCCAGCCGTACAGTGCCGTCGAAGGAGAAGGGCGCAGCCACCCGAGCACGGTAATGCTTCACCACCTCACGCTGCTGAAAAAGCCGCTGGTACGCAGCGCGCGTGCGCGGATTACGCGAGCACAGCACCAGGCCCGACGTCAACCGGTCCAGCCGGTGCAGCGGCACGATGGAGTCCTCATTAAAGTCCACGCGCAAGCGTGTCTGGAGCGTCTCGCGGACGATGCGCCCATTCGACGTCGTGGGTAAGAAGTGCGGCTTGTCCGCGACTATCAGGTCCCCGTCCTCATATACCACCCGGTAATCAAAGGGAATGGGCGCTTCGGAAGGTACCGAGGGGTGATACCACGCCAGCGTAGGGCCAGGAAGTAGAGTGCCGGGCTCCAAGCGAGTGCCAGGAGAAAACGCGGAATCGCCCGCCTCACCTGCCCAATAGGTAGGTGTGGCGGGCACGATGCCAGTGAGCATTACCTTGCGCGGGCTAATCCCCTCCCGCGCCGGCGGGCGAAAGGCCACTTACTCAGCCAAGCGCGCCACCGCCGCCGCGATGCGCTCGTCCGTACCGTTGAGGCCAATGCGCACGAACTGCTCGCCCGCTGGGCCATAGAAATCACCCGGTGCAACGAGGATGCCGCGCTCGGCCAGCCAGTCGACGGTCTCGCGGCAGTTCTCACCGCGCGTTGCCCACAGGTAGAGCCCAGCCTCGGAGTGCTCGATCCTAAAACCAGCTCCAGTCAGCGCCCGCATGAGCTCCACACGGCGCGCGGCGTAGCGTTGGCGCTGGAGGGCTTCGGAGGGGTCGTCGTCAAGCGCGGCAACCATCGCCGCCTGGATGGGGCCTGGAACAATGAGCCCTGCGTGCTTACGCAGCTCCAGCAGCTCCGCGATGAGCTTGGCATCGCCCGCAAAGAAACCGGCGCGATAGGAGGCCATGTTCGCGCTCTTGGACAGCGAATGCATGGCGATAAGCCCGGTATTGTCGCCATCGGTCACGCGCGGGTCCAAGATGGACACCGGCGGGTTCTCATCGTCCCAACCCAAGCCCATGTAGCACTCGTCCGAGGCCACGATGGCATTGTTCGCGCGCGCCCAAGCGACGATTTCGCGCAGCTTCTCGACGCCCAGCACCCTGCCCGTCGGATTCGACGGCGAGTTGATGAACACGAGCGACGCATCCTGGAAATCCTCGTCGGCGCGCAACGGCTTAGCACCGGCCAAGAGGGCGCCGACTTCATAGGTAGGATAAGCCACCGTCGGGAAAGCCACGGTCTCACCGCGCATGCCCAGCAAGGTGGGCAGCCAGGCGATAGCCTCCTTGGTGCCGATGACCGGCAGCACCGCGTCCACGTTCATGGTGTAGCGGCGCTCAAGTGCCTTCGCGATGGCCTCGCGCAGCTCCGGAGTGCCCTGAGTCTGCGGATAGCCGGGAGCCTCGGCCGCTGCGGACAGCGCTAACTGCACGCCAGGGGCAACTGGATCAACGGGATTACCCACCGATAGGTCAACGATCCCGTCCGGATGCGCCTGGGCTTTCTTCTTGGCACCGGCGAGCGAGTTCCACGGAAAATCCGGAAGCGTGTCTCCCAACGGCGTGCGGCTCATGCTCTACTCCTGGTTCTGGGGTGGGAGCTTAGCGATCATCGGGACGTCAAAGTCCTGCGGTCCAAGTGCTGCCGCGCCACCCGGGGAGCCGAGATCATCAAAGAAGGCGGCGTTGGCGTCGTTGTAGTCCAACCACTCATCCGGGACGTCATCCTCGTAGAAGATGGCCTCCACCGGGCAAGCCGGCTCGCAGGCGCCGCAGTCCACGCACTCGTCTGGGTGGATGTAGAGCATGCGCTTGCCCTCGTAGATGCAGTCGACCGGGCACTCTTCAACGCAGCCGCGGTCCATCACGTCGACGCAGGGCTGCGCGATGGTGTAAGTCATAAGGTGTTTAAACTCCTGTGTGTCACGGGTTTTCTACGAATAACAGTATGCTACTCCGAGGCGAAAAATGGCCAAACGCTGCCCGCGATTCCCGCGGCGAACAGCAGCAGGCTGAGAATATTATTGGCCAGCAGGCTGCCATCCCCGATGGCGGCTCCCAGCATGAACGCGAGAAATCCTCCCACCCAGGCCAGTCCTGGCACGCCTGCGATGTAGGGATTCTCACTCCACAGACGCGCTGTGCGGGTCAACACCCCGTTGAACCAGAAGGCGATGAGGATGGTGATGGGAAAGGCCATCCCGGACTCGCCGGGCCACGGCAGACGCGCGGTGAGATAAACCACCTCGAGGGTCAGCGAGCAGAGCGCTCCCAAGACCAGCCACACCAAGCCACCTATTTGCTCGCCCCGGGAGAAATCAGTGCGAATGGCGCGCTCGCTCACTTCTCCCCCAGCAATGAATCCTGCGGCTCTCCCTGGCCAAGCTGGTAGAACTCCTGGCGCAGCAGCGGCATCGTGAGCAGATTGGACAAGGCATAGGCGGCGGGGACTTGGGCGGGGTCCTTAAGACCCGCCTGGGCGGCGTGGGGGTTGACGGTGGTGAGGGAGCCGTCGGCAAGCCAGATCTGCGTGGCGTGGGCCAGCATCGCGGCGCGCTTGGCAGCAAGTGCTACGTCGCTGAGCTCGTAGGTCACGTCGCAGCCGGCGTTGGTGAAGTTGTCCAGGTACGCCTTGTCCGGCAGGCTCCAGCCATCCGGAGGAGTAATAGCGTCGAGACCCCGATAGTGCGCGGCACGCTCAAAGACGGCCCACCAAATGCGCTGATCAGGTACTGCGGCCGCGTGCACGGCCTTGTGCACGGCGATGTGGTCTGGGTGACCGTAGCCGCCGTCCGGACCATAGGTCAGCACCGCGTGCGGGCGCAGCTGTTCAAGGTGGCCGCGCAACAGGTCTGCTGCTTCCTCCACACGGTTGACCAGGGCCCGCGGGTGATCATGGGCGGGGGAACCTTCCATCCCAGAATCGCGGAAATGCCCGAAGCCGCCCAGCTGGATGCCATCAACGCCCAAGGCGTCGAGTGCGTGCTTGAGCTCCCAAGCGCGGAACCCGCCCAACTGATCTGTTTCTGCGAGGCCTTGGTAGGGCTCACCGATGATTTCGCCCTCCTCCCCCAGCGTCGCGGTAATCACGGTGACCTCCGCACCGCGCGCGGACAAGTCCGCCAACGTGCCGCCTGTAAAGAGCACCTCATCATCCGGGTGCGCGTGAACGGCCACGACACGGTAGCCGGTGAGATCCTTATTCATCGTCTTTCCTCCACTGCGGTGCACTAATCAGACCGGAGTCCCAGTCCTTGATGCTTTGTCCGGGGCCAACAATACCCTTGCCCAAAGCGTGGATTCGCACCTCATTAAGCAACGGGACGAAGAGAACTTCTTCTTTGTTGAGGTGCTCCACCTGCTCTTGAGCCGCTGCTGAATCGAGCTTTCCCGACAAAATATCGGTAGCAGTCTTCGCGGACTCTTCAGGGCAGAACTCCGACTGCGTTGCCGCAGGCCGCGTGGGCGTTGCGCACACGAAGTAGTTAGCCAAACTCAGCGCATCGCTGCCGTTTTCGTCCCACGCCACCACGGCATCTACCTTGCCAGCCGGGAGCAAGTCAGAAGTAATGGTGGTCGGGCGTTCGGTGACGAGCTCCGCGTCGATGGCCTTGGCTTGCAACACGTCCACGATGGTGGTGGCTGCAGCCAGGGCAGTTGGATTGAGGGGATCCGCGGCGATGCGCACGGGTTTGCGGCCCGCACGCTCGCGCAGCGGGGCAAGTTCTGCGTTGCTATCGAAGGGGTTCTCCCCCGGTTCGAGCTCCGAAGCGCGGCCGGTGGCAAGCCGGGCCAGCTGGTCGGTGTTGAGCAGCGAAGCCAAGGCGCGGCGTTGCGGCTGTTCCTCGAGTGCGCCCTCGGCGGCCGACATCTCCAGGCGGAGCTGACGCTGCCGGGTCACCACACCGGTATTGACGTTGCTGAGCAGGCTCAAATTCTCCAGGGTGGTCTGCTGCGGGGTGAAGTCAGCAAACCCGATCTGGTGCGAGCGCAGCATGTTCACTGCCTGCGCGGTATCGCGCACGGCGCGCAATTGGATCACGTCGATATGTGCGGGATCCTCTCCCCAGAACCGGTCATTGCGGTTAAGCGTGATAATCCCTCGCCCGCGGTCCATCCCTTCGACGAGGTAGCGTCCAGCAGAGGCTGGGATACCCTCAGCTAAGGCCGAGGTGAAGTCCTTGTCCTCCAGCACATGGGAGGGCAATAGGTGGGCAAAGAGCTTGTGCCAGTCCTCCACGCGGTGGTCGAAGTCCACGGTGACCACTCGCCCATTACCGGAAGTCCGCACGGCCGAAATTGCCCGGTAACCGGACACGTTTTTAGCACCCGGAGTGCGCGTGATCTGGGACCACAAATAATTGAAGTCAGAGCCACTGATCGGCGTCCCATCGGACCATTGCGCTGGCGCGGCGATGGTATAGCGCACCCGCATGGCAATACTGCCCGGAGCATCGATTTCCTCGGCGGATTCGAGGACATCCGTGTCCATCTGGTCCCCGTGGAAGGCCGAGGGCAGCACTAGCTCAGCGATTTGGTTGACCAGTTCCGAATTATTCGCCACGAGGTGCGGGTTGAGCCCGCCGCGCAGCGGGTCCACCCCAATGGCCACGGTGCTGCGCTTCGGCAGCGCGTCTTCCTTGGGTGCTGCCTCCGGCGGCGGCGTGGTGGTACTTGAGTTCGTGGGCGTGGCGCTGCGATCGTCCTCGTCCACTACCGGCGGCGGGCCGGGGTTGGCTTGGCATGCAGTCAGCACGGCGGCTGCGAGAATGACTCCGAGCCGGGGCAGGAAACGGTCCACTCCACACAACCTTTACGTCCGGAAAACTCTTCCGCGCTATTTTAATACCCCGGGGCAGGTGGTCCTAGCGGTGGGGCGCCGCTTGGCGACGCCCACAGCGGCCTACTTGTTGAGCTGCTTAGCGCGTGCGGCCGCGCGCTTGCGGTCGGTGGCAGACAGTTCAACCTTGCGCACGCGCAGGACCTTCGGGCCCACCTCGACGCACTCATCGGTGCCACAGAACTCCAGTGCCTCGTCGAGGGACAGGGTCTTGGCCTTAGCCAGCGTGACAGTGGCGTCGGCGGTGGCGGAGCGCATGTTGGTCAGCTTCTTTTCCTTGGTGATGTTGATGTCCATATCCTCATCACGGTTGTTGGCGCCGACGACCATGCCCTCATAGGCCTCCATGCCCGGCTCCACGAAGAAGTCACCGCGGTCCGCCAGCTGCTGCAGAGCATAAGCGGTGATCTGGCCGGAACGGTCGGCCACGAGCGAGCCGGTCGGGCGAGCCTTGATGTCTCCGGCCCACACGTCGAGACCATCGGAGATGGAGTTAGCGATACCGGAACCGCGGGTCTCCGTCAGGAACTGGGTGCGGAAGCCGATCAGGCCGCGCGCTGGGACGCGGAAGACCATGCGGACCCAGTCGCCCTCGCGGACGTCCATGGACTGCATCTGGCCCTTGCGGGAGGCCAGCAGCTGGGTGATAGCACCCTGGAATTCCGATGGGGAGTCGATGGTGAGCATCTCGTAGGGCTCCATGGTCTTGCCGTCGATGACCTGGGTGACCACCTGCGGCTTGCCGACGGTCAGCTCGAAGCCCTCGCGGCGCATGTTCTCGATGAGCACGGACAGTGCCATCTCGCCGCGGCCCTGTACCTCCCATGCATCGGGACGCTCAGTCGGCAGCACCTTGATGGAGACGTTACCGATGAGCTCCTGGTCCAAGCGGGCCTTGACCATGCGGGCGGTCAGCTTGTCGCCGCCGCCCTGGCCTGCCATCGGGGAGGTGTTCACGCCGATGGTCATGGAGATGGCCGGCTCGTCGACCTTAATGCGCGGCAGCGGCTTCGGATCCTCGACGTCGGCGATGGTGTCACCGATCATGATGTCGGAGATACCGGAGATGGCCACGATGTCGCCGGCGATGGCCTCGGTGTCCGGCTGACGCTCGAAGCCGACGGTGCGCAGCAGCTCGGCCACCTTGACCTGCTTGACGTGCATCTCGCCCTCGTCGTCGTAGTGCATCCAGGCCACCTGCTGGCCCTTCTTGATGGTGCCGGAGTAGATGCGCAGCAGTGCGATACGACCCAGGAAGTCGTCGGAGTCCAGGTTGGTCACGTGGGCCTGCAGCGGGGCGTCGACCTTGGCGGAGGGCTCAGGGAGGACTTCGTAGATGACGTCGAAAAGCGCCTGCAGGTCGTCGGCGTTAGGAACATTGCCGTCACCCGGGTTTTCGGTCGAGGCCTTGCCCTCGCGGCCGGAAGCGTAGAGAACCGGCAGGTCCAAGAGTTCCTCGGCGGCAGCGGCTGCTTCCTCATCTTCGAGGCCGGCAGCGATTTCCAGCAGAAGATCCTGCGCTTCGGTGACGACCTCGTCGATACGGGCGTCGGGGCGGTCGGTCTTATTCACGCAGATGATGACCGGCAGCTTCGCTTCCAGTGCCTTGGTGAGCACGAAGCGGGTCTGCGGGAGGGGGCCTTCGGAGGCATCGACAAGCAGCACAACGCCGTCCACCATGGAGATGCCGCGCTCGACCTCGCCGCCGAAGTCGGCGTGGCCCGGGGTGTCGATGACGTTGATGATGAGGTCCCCGCCGTCCTTGCCCAGGCCCTTGCGGTGAATGGCGGTATTCTTCGCCAGAATGGTGATGCCGCGCTCGCGCTCCTGATCATTGGAGTCCATGACGCGGTCCGAGTGTTCGCCATGGTCGCCGAAAGCGCCGGACTGCTCCAGCATTCCGTTGACGAGGGTGGTTTTACCGTGGTCAACGTGTGCGACGATGGCTACGTTACGGAACTCAGTATTACTCACGTGTGGGGTGCTCCTTTAAAGCATGATGCGTTAGCGGTATGAACGGCCCTTAAATATACTCTCTAGCTCTTTCATGTGCAGCATCGTGCGTATCGCGCGCTTTAGCGCGCGATGTAACGAAACGATATCAACAGCCGACATACCGCACAGTAGGTCTCTATTTAGAGTTGACTACGCCAAAAAAGTGAATATTGTGGCAGCAGATACTATTGTGACGCATGTGATTTGGTTTCCTGCCGCCACGTTCCCCTACCCAAACACAAGGATTTTCCATGGCCCTTTCCGAACAGCGCTCTTCCCGCTCCGCCCGCCGTGGCGTCGCCGGACTAACTGCTGCCGTGATGATGGGCTTCCTCAGCATCACGCCAGCACATGCCGGCGCCCCCGATCTCTCCTCGCTGGTGAACATTCCACAGAGCAGTAACCCGCTGGACAGCCTCGGCCGCCCCACCCCGGAGACGCAGGAGCGTGTTCGCGCTTTCGCGGCACAGCCATGGATCCCACAGGAGGCCCGCAGCGCCATCCTCACCGCCCTTAACTTCTCCGCCGGTGACGGCGGCGAAGGCGGTGTGGCCATGCCGAAGGGAAACAACCCCGGCTTCCGCCAGTTCTACTGGCCTACGGTCTCCGCGCAGTGCATCGGCGGGCAGGGCGATTCGGTGGGCTCCGCCATCGCCGTGCCTGGCCCGACCGATATGCCGGCCCCAGGCGCAGGCGAAGGAGAAACCGTCTTCCTCTTCACCGCGCTGGGCACCCCCACCGCCGCTGAGCAGCAGGGTGCCATGAGCGTCCAGTGGTTCAACCTGGATACCTTCCAGTTCGGCACCACTCCCCTGTTCAACAACGGCATCAACGCCGATGGGCCGACCACGGTCTCGGGCCGCGCAGCAACGGGCAAGGGCACCGTCGTGGCGGTCCTCTCTGGCGCGGTCAACACTGCTGAATCCTCGTGTTCTTTCCCACCTACCGCGGCTTACCTCGAGGTGAACTAATGAGCACTGACCTGCACCCAGTCAAGCAAGAAACCTTTAACACCACCGACAACATCAATGTCGACCCGAAAGGTTTTCAGCGGGAGGTAGACACCTACCGGGTCACCGACTTTGGCCTTTACATGGCCCGCGGCGCCAACCACCCGCGCTTCGGCTACCTTGAATCCTGGTTGCTGCCGGAGCTGGGCCTGCGCGCCAATATCTTCCACTTCCGCGAGGGCGTGGATGTCCACCAAGATTTCTACATTGACGTCGCTGATATCGACGTCGACGGTGATGTGTGGACTACCCGCGATCTTTATGTCGACTTGGTCTCCACCTCCGGCGAGCCGGTTGATGTGCTCGACATCGACGAGCTAGCCGCCGCCACCTCCAACGGCCTCATCAGCGCCGAGGAGGCCGAGCGCGCCATGGAGCGCACGCTTACCGCCGTCGAGGGCATCACGCGCTACGGCGATGACGCCATGAGCTGGCTGCGCACGCTGGGCATGGAACTTACCTGGGCAGAAAATGTGGAGCTCGTTCCTGCCGAGTAACCTAGGGTAAACACTTACCCCTACACCACAAGGAAGTGAGCCATGGCCGGTGGCCTTTTTGCCCTGCTTGATGACGTCGCCCTGATCGCCCGCTCCGCTGCCTCCAGCGTCGACGACGTAGCAGCATTGGCCGGAAAGACCTCGGTGAAAGCAGCGGGAGTCGTCGTCGATGACGCCGCTGTCACGCCCCAATACGTCCAAGGCGTCAAACCGCAGCGTGAGCTACCGATGATTTGGCGGATTACCAAGGGCTCGCTCATCAACAAGCTCGTCATCATCCTGCCTATTGCCCTGATCCTGTCCTGGATCGCTCCTTGGGCGCTCACCCCGATCCTCATGTGCGGCGGTACCTACCTGTGCTTCGAGGGCACAGAGAAGATTTTCCACGCTGTCCTCCACCGCGGCGAGGAGGAACAGCAGACAGTGGAAGAAAAGGGCCCCGATGCCGAGGACTCCCTGGTCAAGGCCGCTATCACCACGGACCTCATCCTCTCCGCTGAGATCATGGTGATCTCCCTCAACGAGGTCATCGACCAACCATTCTGGCTGCGCCTGGGCGCCTTGGTCACCGTTGGTGTCCTCCTCACCTTGGGCGTCTACGGCGCCGTTGGACTGCTAGTCAAAATGGATGACATCGGCGTGGCCCTGCTCAAGCGGCACGACGGAGATTCGGCCGTGGGTACCGCCCTGGTAAAGGGCATGCCCATCGTTCTCAAGATCATCGGCATCATCGGCACCGCCGCCATGCTGTGGGTCGGCGGCCACATCGTAGTCAAGGGCCTGAGCGAATTCGGCGCCGAGCAGCCCTATGGCTTCATCCACCACGTGACCGAGAGCATCAGCAACGGCGCACTCGCCTGGTTGGCGGACACCGGCTTGTCCATGTTGTGCGGTTTTATTCTGGGCGCCGTCATCGTCACCATCATCATGGCGGTCAAGGCCACTGCGGAGCGCGTTAAATAAACATCGCGAGCGAGACCGCCATGACCGCCATACCGGCGATGAGACCGTAGATGGCGCAGTGGTGTTCGCCGGTCTCCTCCGCCGTGGGCAAAAGCTCATCGAGGGAGATGAACACCATGATGCCGGCGATGACGGCGAAGCTGATGCCGAAAGTCATCGGCCCGATAAACGGCATCAGCAGCGCGAAGCCAATGAGCGCGCCGAGGGGCTCAGCCAGCCCCGACAGAGTGGCCCACCAGAAGGCTTTCTTGCGGGAGCCCGTTGCACTTCGCAGGGGCACCGCCACCGCAATGCCCTCGGGGATGTTGTGGATGGCGATGGCCACGGCAACGGGGATCGCAATCTCGGGAGCTTCGAGGCCCGAAAGAAATGTGGCAAATCCCTCGGGGAAGTTGTGGATGGCCAGCGCGAAGGCGGTGAACATGCCGGTCTTCATCAGCCTCTTGCGGCGTGCTTCTTCCTCTGTAGTGGCCGGCTCGTGCGGGTTAATCTCCTCGGGAACGAGGCGGTCGATAATGGCGATGACCGCAATGCCGGCGAAGAACGCCGCCATCATCGTCCACGTGGCAGTGGCCTCTCCCCCAAGGGTGCTTTCCAGCTTCTCTAGGGCCTGCGGCAGGATCTCCATAAAGGAGACGTAAAGCATCACGCCCGCAGACAACCCCAGGGCGGCGGCCATAAACTTCGGCCCGGGCTCACGCTTGCCGACGGCCAGGGCGGCACCGATGGACGTCGACAAGCCAGACAACAGCACGAGGCCGAATGCGAAGGCGACGGTGGCTAGATCCATAGTGGGAAACTATAGCTTGTCGGTGCTGTCCTCTGGCGGTAGCGCAAGTGACTCGCCGTCCTTGACTGTCGGGTCGTCGTCAGTGTATTCGCCGGTCTCATAGTCATAGCCCACGGCGTGTCCGTCTTCATCCGTGCGCGCATACCATTCGGTGACTTCAACCGCGGTGGAATCAAAGTCTGCGCCAGTGGCATAGGCGGAATCATCCGTTGTGGGCTCAATGGCCAACGCAAAGTTATCGCCGTGGTCTCGCACGCCGTGGATGATGGCATTGGACACTGCTTGTTCTTCATAGAACGTACGGATCGCGGCGGGGTCGTGACGCAACTCCCGAATCAACGCGATACACATGAGCACAATGATGACCGCGAAAGGCAATGCAGTCACGGTAATGAGGTTCTGGAGGCCCTGGAGCGCATTACGGCCGCCCGCGAGAAGAATCACTACGGCGATTCCCGCCATACACATGACCCAGAAGATAGTGACCCCGGGCTTCGGTTTAGGGTTGCCGCGTTGCGTGAGCTGTGAGTTCACGATGGACGCGGAATCCGCCGTGGTGATGAAGAAGACGATGAGCATGACGAGCACGAGCGGCGCCATGATCTGCGATCCCGGTAGGTGGTCCAGAACGGTGAAGAAGATGTCTTCTGCAGGCGGCATGGAATCAATCGTTCCATCGGGAGCAATATCTCCGTCGCGACGCTGCAGCCAAATTGTCGTTCCGCCCAGGATGGTAAAAGCACACACGATGATGGCGGAAGGAATGAGCAAGACGCCCAAGATGTACTGGCGGATGGTACGTCCGCGCGAGATCTTGGCCACGAACACACCAACGAAGGGCGCCCAGGACACCCACCAGGCCCAGTAGAACGTGGTCCAGGAGGACAGGAATTCAACCATCTCCTCGCCTTGCCCCATGTTGGCGGAGAGCATGCTCGGCATCTCATCGAGGTACTCAATGATGACGGCGGGCAGCATGTTGGCCAGGAAGGCGGTGGGCCCCACGACAAAGAAGAAGACCGCGAGCCCGAGCGCCAAGACAAGGTTGATGTTGGACAGCCAGCGGATTCCCTTCGATACACCCGAGACCGCGGAGAAGATCGTGCCAATGGACAGCACTATGATGATGACCAGCGCCGCTGTGTTACCCGTCGTAGACCAGCCGCTGACGATTTCCACGCCGCGGCCGATCTGCAAGGCTCCAATACCAAGTGTTGCCGCGGTGCCGAAGAGCGTGGCGATGATCGCTAGCCCGTCGATGATGCGCGCGGGTATGGAGTCCGTCTCACGGTTGCCAAAAAGCGGCATAAGGATCGAGCTCATCAACGGCACCCGCCCGCGGCGGTAGGACACGTAGGCCACACACAGTCCGACGATGGCATAGATTGCCCACGCATTGATTCCCCAGTGCATCGCTGCTTGAGCCATCGCACCCATGACGGCTTCATCGCTGGCGGCCTCATAAGCGCCGGGCCGGGGTGACAGGTAGTAGCTCAGCGGCTCAAAGGGGCCGAAGAAGATAATTCCGATGCCGATGCCGGCTCCAAAGAGCATCGCTGCCCAGCTCACAGTAGAGAACTCCGGCTTCTCTCCATCCACGCCCAAGGGAATTTTTCCGTATTTGGAAAAAGCGAGGATGAGGAGCAAGAACATAAGGAATGTTGCCAGCGTGGTAAAGATCCATCCCAGGTTGCGCATGACCCAATCCAAGGCCGCGGAGGAGGCAGTGAAAACCTGCTCGGGCGCGATGACACCCCAGGCAACGAATGCCACAATGAGTCCGCCCACGACGATCAAAATGGGTTTGTCCACCCCATACTTCACCTTTTGGTCTTCGATGGACACGCCCGGAACCAAGGCCGGATGGATGTTGTGCGGATAGATAATATCTTTAAGAATCCGCTTAGCCTCGCGCGTACGCTTCTTGCTCTGATCGGTATTGTTCACCGAACTACGAGAATCAGCCGTGATGGGTCTTCACTCCTTATTCGATATGTTGTTGTTTAAGTCTTCTATCGACCGTATCGGAGATCCGGCTCCTGCGTAAGCTTGAGACAAGTCCGTCGATTCCCATCTGACCCACGAGGTGACTGCCGCAACTATGGCGCTGTATCCGCTAGCTCCTTCTTATTTTGGTGTCGAGCACGTCGCGGTTCTTGAGCACGTGAACTTCTCCACCGCGTTGAGCATCCCTGGGTTGGCGCAGGAGCCTGCGCTCGTCGACGTTTCCTTGCTCCCCGACCCCACCACCGGGGGCTGGCGCGTACATTCAGATTTCGGATTCTTGGGTTCACTCGATGGTGCGGAGTCCGCAGAGTATCCCGCCCTAAATCGACTGCGCACGGCGGCGATGAACCCGGCGACGCATGCCACCGTCGACATTGTCGACGGCGAGGTGGAGATCGCCCTCGCTTTGGGGCTCGACCCGTGGATGGTTCCCGCCAACAACCAGCCTGCGGGTACCGCGCTGCTCAGTGGCGGGCAGGGCGCTCTTGTTCGCGTCGCGGAAGGCGAGCTCACCGCATATCAGCTCCGCACGATGGGTACGGAACAGTTCTTCGTGACGCTCGTGCTTCTCGACGACACCGTCCTCGCCACCCACGACAACCTCGTCCTCGGACCGTGCGCGGAGCTCTCCGATGCCCCAGCGTTGGCCGCCGCGTTCGCGGCCGCCACACAAACCAGTGCCTCCCTTGCCGCCCGTGCTTATGCTGGCGCGGGCCGCATCGCAGTGGACTTTCCAATAGACCCCGAAGCGCTCTTCGCCCCCGCAGTCCCGCCGTTGCCGATCGACCCGAACAAGCCTGCCATCCCGCCAGTGCTCAACCCCAATGCCGATTGGGAGTTCACTGCCCCGGCCGATCCCCTTACCTCACCGCTGCCGGCCGGTCCACGCGCCTTCACGTCCCCCAAAGACACCTTTTAACTGGCACCTTATGCGCTTAACCTAATACACTGAACTGGGGTTTCCCCGAAAACCGGCCCCAAATGGTGCCTTTACTTTGGTTCCTTTGCCCCTGCCGCGCGCACGAATCGCTTTCCGTCGACTAGGCGCGTCGCACCCGTAGCGTCGAGGTGCTCCAGCACCGGGATGGCAACCCGGCGCGTCGTTCCAAGTGCCTTGCGCGCCTCCGAGAGGGTGAAGGGCTGTTCCAACTGTGAGACCACGGCGAGTGCCTCGCGCGGAGCTGAAGGCAGAAGCACCACACCGTTAGCCAGCCGGAGCAGGCGCCCAGCGCGTTCGGCAGCGGCCAGCTCTTTCGGGCCCAAGCCCAGCTCTTTGAGGTCTTCCGCTTCCGGGGCAGCAAAGGGGTCCTCGCGCAGTCGCCGCTCGAGCTCCGCCACTCCCCTCTCCGCGGGGCCAAGGTCGACTGTCTGCCCGGGCATGCGCAGCACGCCATCAACTGTCTCGAGCTTGGCAGCTGCTACCGCTAGGCCTAACAAGGCCGGCTCGGTCAGTCCCAGTGCATCCATGGCCGCTGCCTTCGTCAGCCCCGGAGAGAGCGGATTCGCCTTGGCGTGGGCTTCCACAGTCTGAATCAAAGACCTTTTCCACGCAGTGACCTGGCTGGCGGCGATCCACCAGTCGCGGAACTCAATGACTCCCGCTGGCTTCTCTGTCACCGAAAAGCCATCGCGCACAAGACCATGCAGCTCCGCGTAGCCACAGCGCTTGAGCCATTGGGCCGGGTTCGTTGCTTCTAAAGTTTCTAGCTCAACAGCGCGCTTCTTGGCATCGCCGCGCCTATTCAATTCAGCTGGGTGTACATCCACCACCTCAAAACCGGCCACGACGTGCCGCCCGCCCGGACTGCGCACCACAAACCTATCGAGCAAAGTAAGCGGTAGCGGGCTTTCCAGAGTCAACCGCGCGAACTCACCTCCTAAAGGCCGCAGCCGCGCTCCCACTCCCGCGGTGCCGATGTGCACCACGAGGTTCTGTGGAAGCTCGCTCATGTTAGTACAGAACGTTCGCCGCACATCCACGGTGTCGAGCACACGCCAGCACCCAGGGCTAAGCAAAGCATCTCCGCGATGAACCTGGTCCGCGGCCACCCCGCGCAGGTTGAGCGCTACGCGCGTGACGGGTGCAGCGCTGTCCACTGCCCTGTTCTCACTGTGCACCCCACGCACCGTGGCGCGTTGCCCACTGAGCTCAAGGTCATCGCCAACCGAAACCGTCCCGGCCGCCAACGTTCCCGTCACCACGGTTCCAGCGCCCTTCACGCTGAAGGCGCGATCCACCCACAATCGCACGCGCGCCTGCGGATCCGGCGCGGGCATAGCAGCAAGCACGCTATCCAATTCGGCACGCAGCTTCTCCACGCCTTCGCCGGTCTTTGCGGAAACGTAGACAATGGGGGCGTCGGCAAGCGCTGTTCCAGCCAGTTCTGCCTTGACCTGTACGGCGACCTCTACCCGGCGGGCAGTATCAGCCCTATCAGCACGAGTCAGCGCCACCACGCCGTGCTCAATTCCCAAAGCGCGCAGAGCATCGCGGTGATCGGTGGACTGCGCCTGCCAGCCTTCATCGGCCGCCACCACAAAGAGAACCACCGATGCCGGCCCCACCCCGGCCAGCATGTTGCCCAAGAACTTCTCGTGCCCCGGCACATCGACAAATGCGACGTCCGCGCCGGAGCCCAGCCTCGTCCACACAAATCCCAAGTCAATGGTCAATCCGCGCCGCTTTTCTTCCTCCCAGCGGTCCGGTTCCATCCCCGTCAGCGCCTTGACCAGGCTCGACTTGCCGTGATCCACGTGCCCCGCAGTGGCCACTACATACACCTAGATCACCGCCCGCAATGCCGCGATGAGCTCGGCATCCTGTGCCTCCGGCACACACCGCACATCCACCAGGCAGCGCCCCTGATTCACGCGCGCCACCACAGGAGGCTGCCCCAACCGCAGTGGACGCACAAGCTCTTCTGGCAGCGCCACAGCCCAGCCCGGTAGCGGCACCTCGGGTGCCCCGCCACCGCCGACGCGTCCGGCGTGTTCGACGACCTCACCGCCAACTGCCGCTGCCACCTTCTCGGTGCGCTCGCGGTGGCGCTGCGGATCAATGTGGAGCGCGTCCTGCACGGCGTTGGAGGGCGTGGACAGAGAGGCCTCGAGCGCGTTGAGCCGTAGCTTATCGATGCGCACCGCCCGCGCCAACGGATGTTTCTTGCACGCAGTAATCGCTTCCTTTGCACCGACGAGCACCCCGGCCTGCGGGCCGCCGAGCAGCTTATCCCCTGAAAAGAGGACAACGTCGGCGCCATCGCGAAGAGCCTCGCTGGCGGAGGGTTCTGCCGGCAGCGCGTCATCTGGTCTAAGCAACCCCGAACCGATATCCACGATGAGCGGCAAGTCGGTGAGCGCACGAAGCTCAGCAACCGATACCGAAGAAGTGAACCCACTGATCAGGAAGTTGGAGGGATGCACCTTCAAGATGGCTCCCGTGTCCTCCCCCATCGCCCGCTCATAGTCCGCCAGGTGAGTGCGGTTCGTAGCGCCGACCTCGCGCAAGCGGGTGGCCGTGGACTCGATGAGCTCGGGCAAGCGGAATCCCGCGCCAATCTCGATGAGCTCACCGCGGGAGATGATGACTTCCTTGCCAGGGGCCAAGGCCGCCGTAGCCAACAATAACGCGGAGGCACCGTTGTTCACTATCAGCGCATCCTCCGCGCCGGGGCATGCAGCCAATACCGCATCAACGGCCGCGCGGCCCCTATCTCGTGAGCGCAGGCCGTTGTCCAGATCCATCTCAACGTCCGTATACGATGCCGCGGACACTAGCGCATCTACCGCTGCCGGCGGTAAAGGAGCCCTGCCCAAGTTCGTGTGGATGATGACGCCAGTGGCGTTGATGACGTGGCGCAAGGAATATGGCTGCACAGCATCGAGCCTGGTGGCCAGCTCCTCCTCAATCTGGGAGGGGGCGAGGGAGCCGGAGCGGGCGTCGGCAAGCACGGCGTCGATGATCCCGCGCACCGAGTGCGGCGCCAGGCGGTGGTGGGCATCCTGCACCGCCGGGTACTGGAGGATCTCATCCATCTTCGGGATAAAGCGGCGGGGGTCAGTCATCAAAGTTCCTCCTAGCTGCGCACATGGCGGAGACGGACAGGAATCGAACCTGCCAGACCGAGATGCTCGGCCTCACCGGTTTTGAAGACCGGGGCGCCCACCAGGACACGTACGCCTCCGTCTGCTCACCTTACACGGGGCTAAAGTAGGACTTATGACTGACATTAAACTTACGTCCTTTGCCGCCGGTGGCGGTTGTGCTTGCAAGATTCCCCCGGGGGAACTCGAGTCTGCTGTGGAGGGCCTCGTGGGCACCGCGGACCCCAACGTGCTGGTCGGGCTTGACGACGGCGACGATGCCTCCGCCGTGCGCATCCCCAACGGCCTGGCGGTCATCTCTACCGCGGATTTCTTCACGCCGATGCTCAATGACCCTTATGACTGGGGCCGCGTGGCTGCTGCCAATGCGCTTTCCGACGTCTACGCCATGGGCGGCACCCCCATCACCGCCATCAACCTGGTTGGCTGGCCACGCGAGGTGCTTGGTCTCGACATTTTGCGCGAGGTTCTGCGCGGCGGCATGGACGTGGCATCTCAGGCCGGCATCTCCATTACCGGCGGTCACTCCATCACCGCACCGGAACCCACCTATGGTTTGGCAGCCACGGGTATCGTCCACCCGGACAAAATCCTGCGCAACGACGCCGCCGAAGCAGGGCTTCCCATCACGCTGACCAAACCGATTGGCGTGGGCATCCTCAATAACAAGCACAAGGCCACCGGCGAGGTTTCCCAAGCCGCGGTGGATTCCATGACCGCGCTTAATCGGGATGCCTCTGCGGCAGCCGTGGCGGCCGGCGTGCGCGCGGCTACCGATGTCACCGGCTTTGGTCTTCTGGGGCATCTCTACAAGATGTGCCGCGCCTCCGGTATAGGCGCAGAGCTGGACTTCTCAGCTGTTCCTGCGATTGAAGGTGCCAAGGATGCCTTGGCGGATGGCTTCATCCCGGGTGGCTCGCGCCGCAATCTGGATTGGGTGCGCCCCCACCTCGACACGGATTTGAGCGAGGAAGACTTGATTTTCCTCGCCGATGCCCAAACATCCGGTGGACTCCTCGTCATCGGCGAGGTTCCCGGCTACCCAGTCATTGGCCGGACTGTGCCGGGCGATGCACGGATTTCTATCCGCTAGTCACCGTCGAATGGCTGAGGCCCTCTGCCCTGCGGCGGGCTTCAGCGCGCCGCTTTTGGGGGCCAATGCTTGTCGACGGATCCTTCACCGCCTCCAGCCCAGCGTTGAGCACGCCAAAGCGCGTGCACGCGGATCCCGCCATGAGCGCCACGCCGGATACCACCGACACCGCGCGCGACTTTGTCGCCGACGCGATTACGGTTCCCACCCCACCCGCGGCGATGAGCGCCTCAGAGGCCTTCATGAGTTTCCCGGGCGTGCCTTCGTGCAGCGGGCGAAGAGGCTCAGGCTCCATGTTCGCTTCCATGACACGGGTCGCGGCCAGATCGGCCGCTGCGGCAGTAATACCGAGCGCTCGTGCCGCGCCCGCATTCTCCACCGGGGTAAAGACCATGACAGCACCCGACGCCGCTGCCGAGGCCGAGGACACGAACACATAGGGCAGGTGCTTCTTCGCGTCATTCCACGTCGGGTTTGATGTGTTGGCCAACAGCACCGCGGTGTAACCCGCCAGCGGTCCGCCAAGCACGCCGGCGACAGCGCCTGCTGGGCCCGCGGCCTTATTGAGGAGGCGGCGAAGCGGCTCCGGCAGCACACCACCGACCAGCTCGTCCGCTTCCACGACCGCGGGCAGGGCCGCGGCGGAAGCGAAGCTGCCCAGGATCCACGAGCCGATGGACATCGGCGAGGTCACCTTGAAGACGCGGAACATGTTGAGCAGGCGCTCTGGGCGGCCGAGGTCCAGCACCAAAAAGACCGAACCTACCGACGCCGCGGAGAAAGCCGTCAACCGCGTCGAGCGTTTCAGCGGTGCGTTCCCAGTGGCCTGGGCACCGGCGGCCAACATCGCAGAACCGCCGGCCACGCCGCCGAGGAAGAAATAGCCGCCGATGGGCCACTCCCACGGCGGGGCCTTGACTACTGGCTTGCCGTAATACGAGGAGAACTCGAAGTCCTCGGCCATGCGCTCTTCTTTGGAACCATCCTGTGCGCCGGCTCCGACTCGTCCACGCCGGCGCTTCTTGCCGCCGCCACGCCTGCGCCTAGGCTCCTGCGGCGGGCGGTACTCATCAAACTCGCTCACTTGCGGCCTCCCAACATGAATGCCCCGGCCACAGCCAGCGCCATTCCTCCGATAGCTTTCGCTGCGGTCTTGTACATCTGCGGCAAATCCGCCGTGGGCACGCGCGGATCCGGCGGCAGCCCATAAACCTCAGGAGAGTCGAGCAACAAGAAGATTGATCCCGTTCCCCCAACACCATCTTGCGAGTTTGCTCCGTAGAGACGAGCCTCCGTCAGCCCTTGCTCGTGGAGGACGCGCACGCGCTCCCGCGCTGCGGCAAGCATCTCCTCGTAGGGGCCGAATTGGATGGAGTCCGTCGGGCAGGTCTTGGCGCAGGCAGGCTGCTCACCAATTTTCAGGCGGTCATAGCACATGGTGCATTTCTGGGCCACGCCCAGATTCTTAATGGGCATGGCCTGTCCCGGTGTATGGTCGGGGCCCTGCGGCTTGAGTTGCTTCAGCTTTGCCAACACGTTTACGCCCGCGTGGTCCGGAACCTGGTAGTCCACGGTGGCCGTTTTATCCGCCTTCAGCGTCACGCCGCCGTCATCGCGGCGCTCAATCACGCCGAACGGACAACCGGCCACGCATGTCCCGCAACCATTGCACACATCATCTTGGACCACGACGGTGCCGAATTCGGAACGGAACAGCGCGCCTGTCGGGCACACGTCCAAGCATCCAGCGTTGGTGCAATGCTTGCACACGTCGGAGGACATCAACCACCGGAAATCATCGGTATCCGGGGTCATGCTTGGGGCGGAAGCTTTGGGCATGCCTAGCGAAACAAGTTTCCGTCCCTCCTCGCGAGCCTGTTGAATACGCTCGTTGCTTTGCTCAATGAAGGCCACGTGGCGCCAAGTATTGGCGCCCAGCGAACCAGTGTTGTCATAAGAGTCACCGGTGACCGCGTACCCCTCAACCGGGTTTCGGTTCCACTCTTTACACGCCACCTCGCAGGCCTTGCAGCCAATGCAAATCGAGGTATCCGTAAAGAAAGCCATGCGCTGATAGGACTCATAGCCGTGCTTATCAGCCTTTTCGGTCAAAAGATTAGCCATTGGTCCTCCTTAGCTTTCTTTGCCTTCATAGTCGGCGACGTTTCCAGCAGTCGCATCATCACCCGTGTTGTCCTCGGTAGCTGCTTTCTCAGTGCTGAAGGCATCGTCAACATCCAGGATCCGGTTGCCGGAGTCCACGGTGAGGTGTGCTCGTTCTTGGTACTCGTGCAAGAGCTGAAGACGTGCCTCGCCACGCGGGCGGCGGCCCGGCTGGATATCGCACGCGCCCACCTTGGAATTCTGGATGAATACGTTTGGTTCCAGGGTCAGGCCCAACAGGTCGTTGGCGCCATCGCCGGCTACCTCGGTGGTCTCCGATTCTCCGTAGTGATACGGCAGACCGATCTGGTGGAAGTCCTCACCATTGATAGTAAGCATCTCCATGCGGTCCGTTACCAGAACCTGTGCCTCGATGACACCGCGTGGGGACACGATGGTGGCCCACTCACCGTTGACCAATCCACGCTTGGCGGCCAGCTCCTTGTCCACCTCGCAGAAGAGTCCCGGCTGCAGCTCCGCCAAATAAGGCAGGCGGCGTGACATCGCACCCGAGGTATACATCTCCGTCAGGCGATAGGTGGAGAAGACGAACGGGAAAACATCAGCACCGCGCTCCCCCGGCTCCGGGCGGGAGAGGTTGTCTTCGCGCTTAATTGTCAGACGCGTCGGCGACTGCTGCTGCTTGTACAGCGCATTGTGTACCGGTGATTCTTGCGGCTCGTAGTGAGTCGGCAGCGGGCCGTCAGACAATCCCTTCGGCGCGAACAGCCAGCCTAGGCCGTCGGCCTGCATGATAAACGGATCGTCGCCATCGAGGGCATCGGGGCCAATGGCGTCGACAGGCGCCACGTAGTCCGGGCGCTTCGTCAACGGGAAGTCGGGCACGTCATCGCCAACCCACTTTCCTTGCTCTTCATCCCACCAGATGTACTTCTTGCGCTCCGACCACGGAGTTCCATCCGGCTTTGCGGAAGCACGGTTGTACAAGATGCGGCGATTGGCCGGCCAGACCCAACCCCAGTCGAGAGCAACCTCGTTTTGCTCCGAACCCGGAACCTTCTTCGCGGCATGGTTGATGCCGTCCTTGTACACACCGGTGTAAATCCAGCAACCGCCGGAGGTGGAGCCATCGGTACGCATTTCTGTAAAGGCAGGCAAGAGCTGCCCCTTCTTCGGGCCGTCGAGATAGTAACCGTTGATCTCCCGCAAAATCTCATCCGAGCTCGGATCGCCGTGTTCATCTTCGGTGTAATCCCAAGTTACGGACTTGATTGGCAGGTCGCGCGGATCAGTCGAATCCGCGAGGCGCTCCCTAATCTTCTTGCCCAGCTGGTAGAAGAACCACGCCTCGCTGCGCGCTTGCCCGGGTGGCGGAACCGCTTGGAAACGCCACTGGACCATGCGCTGGGTCTGGGTAAAGGTTCCAGACTTCTCCACGTGGGTAGCTGCCGGCATGAGGAAGACCTCAGTAGCAATGTCCTCAGTCTTCAGCTCGCCGTTCTTAATCTCCGGCGAATCCTTCCAGAAGCTTGCAGTCTCAATCTCTTGGAAATCGCGAACAACCAGCCACTTCAGGGAAGCGAGACCGCGGCGCTGCATACCACCGTTGGACTGCGCCACCGCCGGATTCTGACCGAAGACAAAGTAGCCCTCTACCTCATGGCGCAGCATGGCCAGCAAGGTCTCATAGGTCGAGTGTGCTCCAGAGAGGCGCGGCATGAGGTTAAAGCCCCAGTCGTTCTCCTTGGTAGCAGCATCGCCCCAGTAGGACTTCATGAGCGAGACCGCGTAGTTCTCGCCCAATTGCCAGAAGCCCTTCTGGTCCGCCGCGCGGAAAGAATCCAGGTAATCCGCCCAGGTTTCCTGGTCCACATGCGGCATGGGCAGGTAGCCCGGAAGCGAGTTGAACAGGGTCGGGATATCCGTCGAACCCTGAATCGAAGCATGCCCGCGTAGCGCCATGATGCCGGAACCGGGGCGGCCCACGTTACCCATGAGCAGCTGCAGGATTGCCGCGGTGCGGATGAACTGTGCACCCAAAGTGTGCTGGGTAAAGCCCAGCGCGTAGGCGAAGCACGTCGTGCGCTCCGGGTTGGAATTCTGCGCAATGGAATCCGCCAAGTAGTAGAAGTCCTCCGGCGAAATACCGCAGGTCTCCTCCACCATCTCCGGGGTGTAGCGCGAGTAGTGGCGCTTGAGAATCTGGAAGACCGTGTTCGGGTCCTCCAGCGTCATGTCCTTCTCCACGTTCCACGAGGAGCCCTCGGGCTTTTGGACATATTGCCACGAGTCCGTGACATATTTGCCCTTCTCTGCGTCGTATCCGGAGAACAAGCCCTCCAAATCCTCGGTGTCCTGGAAATCCGGCGAAATAATCGACGCCGCGTTCGTGTAATTCACCACATAATCGTGGAAATACAGGTCATTATCCAACACGTACTTGATAATCGCGCCGAGCAGTACCACGTCCGTGCCACCGCGAATGCCGATGTGGCGGTTCGCAAAGGCAGACGTACGCGTATAACGCGGATCAACGTGAATAATCCGCGCGCCGCGCTTCTTGGCTTCAACGACCCATTGGAAACCCACTGGGTGGCATTCCGCCATGTTAGAACCCTCGATGACGATGCAGTCCGCATTCGCCATATCCTGCAGCGGTTGGGTTGCGCCGCCGCGGCCAAACGAAGTTCCTAGACTAGGAACGGTGGCGGAGTGTCATATGCGCGCCTGGTTTTCCACCTGAATGGCGCCGGTGGCAGTAAACAGCTTCTTAATGAGGTAGTTCTCCTCATTATCCAGCGTCGCACCGCCCAGCCCAGCGATACCCATCGTGCGGTTAAGGGGACGCCCCTGCTTATCGACGTCCTCCCAGTGCCTTGCGCGCGATTCCACGAAGCGGTCCGCGATCATGTTCATCGCGGTCTCTTCATCGAGCTCCTGCCATTCGGTGGCATAGGGTGCTCGGTACTTGATCGTGGTGACGCGAGTCGAGGAGTTAATGAGCTGCTCAGAGGCCGAGCCCTTAGGACACAGACGTCCGCGGGAAATTGGGGAGTCCGGATCGCCCTCGATTTGGATGACCTTGTCATCCTTGACATAGACGCGCTGGGAACAGCCCACCGCGCAATAGGGGCACACCGATTGCACCACGCGGTCCGCGTCTACGGTGCGTCCGCGCAGATCTTCGCTCTTAGCCGACTGCGTAGACACATCGCGACCGAAGGCATCCTTGTTCCGGATCTGGCGCACGACGGGCCAGTTCAGTGGACTAAATCGAGACATGCCCTCAAATCTACTTCCTTCTACGTCTATTTGCTAGACACCCTCTACAACGACAAAAAGGGCCTGAAGCCCTGAGGCTTCAAGCCCTTATCTTTATCCCGATTTACTTGCGGACGTCATTGATACCATCGGTATCAATCTGTTCCTTGCGCAGCTCTTCGGTGTGGGTCTCGGTGTCCTGGACGGCCTCCTTGGACAGGTTGACCTTCTCAACTGGCACGGTCTTCTTCTCTACGCTGACGCGCTCCTCATGCAGGGTGACAGAAGCCTCTTCGCTGGCGTTGTCGCCGATGGTGCCGGTGAAGTTAGCTGCGTCGGCCTCGGAGATCGGGGTGCGCTCGACGCGAACCTCTTCGCGCTCGACCGGAACCTCAACGGTCTCGGTGTCAGTCACGACGTACTTGCGCAGGCGCGCCTCGCCGGTAGCAACGCGCTCCTTATTCACATCGAGACGCTCCTCGGAGCGGATGAGCTCGCCATCGTTGTTGGTGACGTTGTGGTCAGCGGTAGCACCTGCAGTCGTGTCGGTAGCAGCGGCGCGGTCGGTCTCAACACGGTCAGTGGTGACTGTCTCGTCCTTAGCGTGCGCACCTACGCCTGCACCCGCAACACCGGCGCCGGTGGCACCAGCACGCTCGTCACGGTAGGTGGTGACGTCCTGCGCGTTCTCCAAGTTGTAGTGCTTAAAGATGTCGGACTGAGCCTCCGGGGTCAGCGGCTTATCGGAGTCAAAGTCCGGAGCATCCTCAATACGGTCCTTGGAGAAGGCCAGCTTGAGGTCATCACCGTTGAAGTCGTGGCCACGGAGCGGAACCAGGCTGGAGTTCATACCGAAGAGACCGTGGTTGACCTCAACGAAGGTCGGCTGGCCAGTCTGCTCATCGACGAAGACCTCCTTGACGGAGCCAAGCTTCTCGCCGGCCTTGTCGTATGCGGTTGCATCGAAGAGATCCTTGATGTTCTTGTCCATTGTTCTTTAAACCTTTCTATAATTGGTCTACCTGTCGCCAGCAAATACGCCCAACCAATCACCACCCCCAAAGCTTAAGATTAAAGGGGTGGCGATTTGCTTTTTCGCTTGCTCCGCGCTCCACAATACGGACAAATCAACAACGCGCCACCGTTGCGCCCCGAATTGACCAGTTTCCACACCCTTATCGCAGGTCATACGACTTATAACGATTAAATAACGCAATCATCCATGCATCATAATGACCTGTTTTCTCGCCCCCCCTAATCCGAAGCGACGCAACAAAGTATCGCCACCCTACAGAGCAATCAGAAAACCTTTGTCCCCAACCTCTCGCAATAGTGTCCACTTTCCACGCAAGCCTTTACCCCCTCCACAGGAAATTCTAATAAAACACCAATAGCCCCAACACCGCCAGAACTCCATTAAAGGTCTATATCCTCACGTGCGCTTTTATCCCCCCTAGGTACCCTGAACATCATGAGCACGAATAAACACTTTGAACTCAAGGTCCCCGGCGGCAAGTTGCTCGTCGTTGACCTCGATTTAGACACCAACAACACCGTCACTGCCGCGAAGGTTTCCGGTGACTTCTTCCTCGAGCCTGAGGAAGCCTACGAGGCACTAGCCCCAGCACTGATCGGCATCACTACCGCCACCTCGACAGAGGAAATTCAATCCTGCCTCGATGCCGCCCTTGCACGAATCGATTCACCCGTAGCTCTCCACGGCTTTGACACCCACCACCTTGCCGTCACCGTTAAGCGCGCGCTGTCTGGTGGCACCGATTTCACCGACCACAACTGGGAGATCCTGCGCCCAGGTGTTCTCCCCACGCCCGTAAATGTCGCACTTGACGAGGTTCTCCTCAACGAAGTTGCTGAAGGAAAGCGCGGGCCCACGCTCCGATTTTGGGAATGGGAAGATCGTGCCGTCGTATTCGGTTCCTACCAGTCCTATGCCAATGAGCTGGATCAGGAGGGCGTCGACAAGCACGGCATTGTTCCGGTGCGCCGAATCTCCGGCGGTGGCGCGATGTTCATGGAGGGTGGCAATTGCGTGACCTATTCCCTGTACGCCCCGGAGTCGCTCGTGGCCGGCTATTCCTACGAGGCCAGCTACGAATACCTGGACCAGTGGGTGCTCGCGGCGCTGAACAAGCTTGGCGTCAATGCATGGTACGTGCCGATTAATGACATCACCTCGGACGGCGGCAAGATTGGCGGCGCCGCCCAGAAGCGCCGTAAGGGCGCGGTACTGCATCACACCACGATGAGCTATGACATCGATGCGGACAAGATGATGGAGGTCTTGCGCATCGGCAAGGTCAAGGTCTCGTCCAAGGGTCTTGCCAGCGCAAAGAAGCGCGTCGACCCGCTCCGCCGCCAGACTGGCGTGCCCCGCGAGGAGATCATCGAGACCATGGCGCGCGAGTTCGCCACCCGCTATGGCGCCATCGACGCCGAGCTTTCCGACGACTCCCTCGCCGCCGCCCGCCACCTCGTCGACACCAAATTCCTCAACGATGAATGGACCAAGCGTATCCCATAATTTGCGGGGGAATTTCTGGGCAGCGTACGGTGTTATAAGTTCAAGTGAACCGATCGGTACGAGAGTACCGAACTAAATGGTCCATTTCTATACAACACTGTCTAGAAGGAAAATCTCGTGTCAGACACTTCCTCTCGTGCATCCTCGCGCACGCTGCCCTCTTGGGCCACCGGCTTTGGCGCCCAAGTTATCGCCGGTCTCATCATCGGCCTCATTCTCGGTTTTATCGCTTCCGGCATGGAGTCTGAGTGGCTCTCCGATACCCTGTCCGGCGTCGGCGGCGCGTACGTCCAATTGCTCAAGGTGATGGTCCCGCCGCTCATCTTCGCGGCCGTCGTTACCTCGGTTGCCAACCTGCGCAAGGTGGCTAATGCAGCCTCGCTGGCGATCTCCACTCTGGTCTGGTTTGCCATTACGGCGTTCTTCTCCGTGCTTGCCGGCATTCTGGTCGCCCTAGTAATGAAGCCGGGAGTAGGCACAACTGTCGATGCTTCCACCGCCGCCGACCCATCCCACATCGGCTCCTGGACCGCTTTCCTCCAGCAACTTGTCCCCGCCAACTTCTTCGGGCTCACCGCTTCGCTGAGCGACGGTGAAATCTCCCTCGGCTTCGGTGCCCTTCAGCTCCTTGTCATTTCCCTCGTGCTGGGAATCGCCGCCGTCAAGGCTGGCAAAGCCGCCGATCCCTTCCTGCGCTTCACCGAATCCTTCCTCAAGGTCATCCAGGTGGTCCTCTGGTGGATCATCCGCCTTGCCCCGATTGGCACCGCCGCTCTTATCGGCAAAGCCGTGGCCACCTATGGTTGGGATGCGCTTAGCTCCTTGGGCAAGTTCGTCCTCGCTATGTATGTGGGCCTTGCACTCGTAATTTTCGTGGTCTACCCCGCCGTGCTCGCATTCAACCGGATCCCGGTAGTTGGCTTCTACAAGCGAGTCTGGCCCGTCTTCTCCCTTGGCTTCGTCACCCGCTCCTCCATGGGCGTCATGCCAGTTACCCAGCGCTTTACGGAAAAGGCCATGGGCGTGCCCCGAGAATACGCCTCCTTCGCCATCCCGCTGGGCGCTACCACCAAGATGGACGGCTGCGCCTCCGTCTACCCGGCCATCGCCGCCATCTTCATTGCACAGTTCTACGGCGTTGATCTCTCCTTCACCCAGTACCTGCTCATCATCTTCGTTTCCGTCATTGGTTCCGCAGCAACCGCCGGCACGACCGGCGCTACCGTCATGCTGACGCTGACGCTCTCCACGTTGGGTCTTCCGCTCGCCGGCGTGGGCCTCTTGCTGGCCATCGAACCCATCATTGATATGGGACGCACCGCCGTCAACGTCACCGGCCAATCACTGTGTGCCACCATCGTGGCCAAGCGCGCCGGCATTCAAGACGAAGCCGTCTGGGATGCTGCTGGTAACGGAGTCTCACACATTATGAACGAGGACCAAGACGCAGACGAGCACGAGACACAGCCGGTCAACACGACTGCATAACTCTTCCTGCCCCCAAGCCTTCCTAACACGCAAGAGCCGTGTAGGAAGGCTTCGGTATTTCTGCCCCAAGCGACGGGCTTTACCCGTCGTTCTTTTCGACGGTGGGTGTGTTCTTGGCTTCTTGTCCTTTCGGTTGTTTGGAGTGTGGT
>NZ_KV803968.1:0-27842 GCF_001811255.1 Corynebacterium sp. HMSC068H04 | reverse complement strand
GTTCGGTGGTCATAGACAAACTGGAAGCGGATCACCAGCGTGTCTCTTCGGCAAAATATTTAGCAGCTTTACGTAGAATATCGCGTTCTTCGCGCAGCTTCGCGTTTTCTTTTTCCAGCTGGCGGATTCGCTCAGAATCAGTCGCCGCTTGGGCTTTATCATGCACGGCTCTAATGCGGGCACGCTTTCCGGTGCCGTACTTGGTGACCCAAGAATGCAGCGAGGCACGGTTGATACCGAGCTCTGCTGATGCTGCGTTCAGCGAGAGGTCCTCATTGTTTTCATAGAGGGCCACAGCATCGCGTTTGAACTGTTCGGAGTACCTGGACATGGTGGTAGATTACCTTTCTTCCCAGCCCGACTGGGCTGGAATGAAAGGTGTCCACCAAAAAGGGGTCAGGCCCAATCACCACGCGCTCGCCTTCAGCAATGGGGTAGTGAAGAAGGTAGTGGATTCAGCTGAGTGCCCTTTGCCCTCCGTCGGAAGAAGAGTGGTGGAGAAGGCCTCTACGTCACGGTCTACCGTGGCCGGGGAACCTTCGGTTTCGCCGCCTTCGATCTCCTCTAAGTCTGACTCGTAGGCGTTGAAGGTGCGCGGTGCTGCGCGGCTAAGCTCCTTGGCCAAGCTATCGGCGTCGGAGGCGTCGGCATAGGTGCCGCCGGTGGCGTCGGCAATGCACTGCAGTTCCTGCTGAGCCTCGGGCTCAACGTTGAAGCCGACGGTGTTGATGACCAGGTCGATACCCTGTTCCTTGAGTTCCTTCGCCACATCGCAGACCGGTGGCGGGGTACATGTCGCAACGCCATCCGAGACCAAGATGATGCTGCGCTGGCCTTCCTTTGGAAGCTCAGCCGCGGCCTTGCGCAGAGATTCACCGATGGGCGTAAAGCCGCGCGGTTGGAGGCCATCCATGTGGCCAATCATCTTCTCAGAATTGCCGGCCTCGGGTGGCGTTACCACGGTGATGTCCTGGCAACCGGCAGCTTCATCTTCAGGAGCCTCGCCGGTGTTCCCACCGTAGGTGACAAGTCCCAGAGGGGCGTCGTCCCCGGCTTCGGTGATGAAGGTGCGGGCGGCATCTTTGGCGGCGTCGATGCGGGTCTGGCCGCCGGCATCGTTGGTGATCATGGAACCGGAGGAATCGAAGACCACCATGGTCGGGGCCATGTCACTAGAAGCAGTGGGGGAGCTCGGCACGGAGCTACTAGTGGAGGTTGAGCGTGAATCTTCGGCGGTGGCGGTGAGGGGAAAGAGAACGCTTACGACGGAGAGAGCGACTGCTGCGAGGAAAAGAATCGCCGTGAGCAATGGTTTTGGTATGAAACGTGACTTTGTGTGCATGTGAGTTAAATTACACACAGGAGGCGATCTGCGCTTGGGAACGGGGAATACAGGGGGATTAACCCCCGTGCATTCCGTTTCCGTTTGCGTGTTTTAGGGGGCCTTAGAACAACCGGGTATACATCCGGTAAAGCGAGTCGAGCATGCTCTGAATGTTGTTGCGGACCGGGCTGTTCGGGTCCAGCGCCGCCACACCGCCGGCGACAATCAGCGCGCTGATGGCCCCCAACAGGAAGCCAATCATGCCGCCGCGAGAGGACGAGCACGAATCATCCGAGGACCCATCGGAGGAGCCTGCCGAGCTTGCCGACGCCCCCGCAGAGCCCTCGTCACAGTTCTCATCCGGCTTGGCTGGCTCACCTGGCTTGGCTGGCTTGGAGGGATCCGAAGGCTCGGAGGGCTCGGCAGTTTTGGTAGTGGTAATGGTCGTCGGCACCTTGGTGGTGATGGTCTTTTCCTCAGTGGTGGGCACCATCGAGGTCACTGTCTTGGTGGTCTTCTCCGCTGGGAGCGTGGTGGTCACCGTGGTGGGGACCTCTTTGGTTTCCGTGGTGGTCACGGTGGTCGGTACCTCCGTGGTGACGACCTCAGTTGTGGTCGCCGGTGCCGGGGTCGTCGGCTTCTCTTCGCGCGGGTCCGCAATGGCGTGGTCGTTGTTCTTCAGCGTGACCTTGTCCACCAAGTTCGGGTTGTTGGCGTTGTAGGTGCGGAAGGTGAGCTCATCACCGGTCACATCGACGACCATGTAGTCCTCGTCGTAGTCCTGGCGCCAGATCGCCGTGGACTCGTGCGGCAGAGCAGGGTCCATGTTTTCCATGCGGGCATTGGGGTACTTCTTCCCGTCCTCACCCTGGAAGTCATAGAACTTGCCGCCGCCCGCCGAGGTGGTGGTGATGTAGAGGACCTCACCGTCATTGGGGGCGAGGACGTCGCCACGCTTCGCAGGAGCCTTCACCGGCTCAAGGCCGTTCATGAGGTGGGTGCGCGTGTAGATGTGATCGTGGCCGCTGAGTACGGCATCGACGTCCAGTTCGGACATGACCGGAGCGAGCTTCTCACGGAGCTTGGTTACATCGCCATCGGTGTAGTGGGTGCCTTGAGAGAAGAAGGCGTGGTGCATGCCCACGATGATCCAGTCATTGAAAGCTCCGCGGTTTTCAATGGTCTTACGCATGAACTCCGCATGGCGCTCAATGTCCGCGTCACTGCTGGCGTTGGTGTCGAGCCCAAGGAAGAGAACGTTGTTGCGCTCAAAGTAGAAATCCCGCAGGTCTGGCTCCTGATTCGGGTTGATGAAGTGCTCATCGTAGTGCTTCATTGCCAGGTCTGACGGGTACGTCTCGTGATTGCCCGGCAGTGCGTTGGTGGGAATGTTTCGAATCTCCGGTGAGGAGAAGTAGCCGTCGTACTGCGCGATCGTCGCGCCCCAGCCCTCAACCTGGTCACCGAGGGACCAGATCATGCTGGCTTGAGGGGCGTCGGCAACCGCGTTGCCGATGGTCTTGTTCCACTGCTCGGTCTGACCCTTGATGTCGGCATCGACTCCAATCTGCGCGTCAGAAACCGTGACGAAGCTCCAGTCCTGGCCAAAGCTGCCGGTGTTAAAGGTTTCAGGCTCGGACCAGCCGCCCTCTTCGGAGCCGACGCGGTAGGTGTACTCGGTGTTTTCCTTTAGACCCGTAGCGGTGGCGTAGTTGGACACGTATGCAATAGCGCCACCGTCCTTTTCCTCGGCTTCAAAGGTCTGGGCGCCGTCTGGGCCGGTGACCTCGAGGACTTCCTTGTCTGCCGGGCCCTGGGTGCGCCACGAGACAATGACGGAGCTTTCCTTGCTTCCCGGTTGGAGCACCATCCGGGAAATGGGGCTAGTTTGAGCGGTAGCCAGAACGGGAACGCTTACCTGTGAGGTGAAGACAAGAGCGGCCGCGGTCATGGTGGCTACGCCAGCGGAGGCGGGAGAAAAACTAAAACGCTTCATTATTGCTTTGTGTGCCTTTTGCGATGAATATCGGAAGTTGAGTGTGAGAGTGTTTCTCTGCTGAGAAAACAGAGAAACAGACATGACCTAGTCACAGAAACATCTCAAGGTGAACCTCCGGTTAAGCAGAATAGAAATCTGTGGAACATGCCCCCGGTATAGGGGATATCACGCGCTGTTTCGCGTTGAAATAGCAGTTTTGGTGAGCTTATGTTTAGCCCCATGTCCCACGAATTCGGGTCCACAGATACCCCAGACTCTTCAGAATCTTTAAGAAACTCTCGCGCTATCCGCTTTAATCGACGCACCGCGCTGCGTTGGGGCGCCGTTGGTGCATCCACCGCGGCCGCTGGCTATGGGCTGTCGGCAGCAACTGCCCAGCACGGCACCCCGCGCCAGACCCCGTTGGAAGCGTATAACCAGTACACCGGCGCCCAGCTGCCTTTCCTCCACGGCGTTGCGTCCGGCGATCCGCTGCCCACCTCGGTGGTGCTGTGGACCCGCGTCACCCCGGACCGGGATGCCCTGCCTGGTTCTGGCATGGGAGACGACGTTCACGTGGCATGGGAGATTGCTACAGATGAGGCGATGGGTTCCGTGGTGGCACACGGCCAAGAGGTTGCCTCCGCGGAGCACGACCATACCGTTCACGTAGATCCCTTTGGCCTGAACCCGGACACCGTGTACTACTACCGCTTCCAGGTGACCTCGGGTGAGCATAGCGGGGCGTATTCGCCCGTGGGCAGGACGAAAACTGCGCCAGCTGTCGATGCCCAGGTAGACAACCTGAAATTCGCCGTGGCCTCGTGCGCCAACTACGAATCGGGCTTCTTTAACGCCTACAAGGACATGGCGGAGCGTGGACGCTCCGGGGAGCTTGACTTCGTGGTCTTCCTTGGGGATTACATCTACGAATATCCCACGGGGGAGTACGTGGGCAAGAGTGGTGTGGCACGTGAGCACCACCCCGTGTGGGAGATCGTCACGCTGGAGGATTACCGCATCCGCTACGGCCGCTACCGCACCGACGAGCACCTGCAGGCTGCGCATGCTGCGGCCCCGTGGGTCGTGGTGTGGGATGACCACGAGACAGCCAACAACTCCTGGCGCGAGGGCGCCGAAAACCACACACCTGGGTTTGCAGAGGGCGAGTGGTCCCGCCGTTGGAACGACGCCTTGCAGGCCTATTATGAATGGATGCCGCTGCGCCAAAAGCAGCTGAGCGAGGGCGGTAAGCTTTACCGCAACCTGCGCTTCGGCTCTCTCATGGAGCTCACCATGATGGACCTGCGTACCTACCGCGACCAGGAAACCACCGCCGCTAACTTTGGGGATCCGAATCGAACCATCGTGGGTAACGAACAGCTGCAGTGGCTGCGAGACACTATTGCGATGTCAGACGCCACGTGGATGGTGATGGGCAACTCGGTGATGATGGCTCCCATGCGCCTGCTGACCATCCCAGGTAATGATGCCGCCAATGAGGGCTTGCGCTTTGTCAAGGGCAATACTTCTGGCTTCGCCGTGAATTCGGATCAATGGGATGGATACGCCGCCGACCGTGACCGTGTACTCGAGGCTCTTGATGCTCGCGAGGGTAACTCCTTCTTCATTACCGGTGATATTCACTCGGAATGGGCCAACGACATCTACCTGCACGACAAGCGCGTGGCCTGTGAGCTGGTGACTACCTCAATTACGGCGCCCAATGTCGACGAAATCCTCACCACCTACACAGGCACCTACCACGGGGAGGACAACTCGACTTCGTTACTCATTGAGGACGCAATCAAGGACGCCAATCCGTGGGTAAAGCACTTGGACTATGACTCCCACGGCTATGCCGTCGCGCATCTCTTTGCCGATCACGTGGAAATGCACTACTACCGTGTTTCTGATGTTGAAGCTGAAGATGCTTCGGTAGCGCTGGCGGTGAGCAAGACCTGGAATCCTAAGGACGGATTCACCGCCTAGCCACCATCCGCCGGCGGGCGCTGCGGGGGATCAGCCCAGCGCTCGGAGGTAAAAGAAGCCGATCAGCGCGCGCCGGGGAATATCGAGCAGCGGGCGCAGGAAGGGGAGGCGGGCGGGTTGGGAGGAGGCGTCGACAAGCAGCAGCGTGCGCCCATCCCGTAGGCGCTCCAGGGTAAAGGTCTCCTCGCCGCGCTCAATATGGCCGGGAAGGGTGCCGTAGGTAAAGCCACACCGGCGCTCCTCGCGGAAGACATCCACGACCCGGCAGCGAAACTCCCACGGCCCCAGCCCGAGGCTGACCTCAGCGCCTTCCTCCACCGTGGCGTGGCTGGGCTGTACCCGGAAAAGACCGCTACGCTGCAGGCCCCAGCGGAAGAGTTTGTCTGCGGCGTCATCGAATTCAGCGTCGATGACGCGGGACATGTGCAGCTTCGGGAAGCCCTCGGTGGAGGAGTACGACAGTGGCTCAGGCATGGGGCTTAGCCTAGCCAAACCGCCCTTAGATGATGCTTGAGAAGAGTAAAATAGGGTGTATGCAGGAGAAACGGAAACGACTTATCGTTCCTGACTTAGCGCGTGGCACGGCGCTTTTGGGGATTGCCATGGCGAACGCCGTGCAGAGTTGGGTTGTGAACGAGTGGTCCTTGGGGCCTAGCTCCACCCTGGGTGGTGTGCGTCCCGATAGCGCCCTGGACACCGCGGCCGCGGTGTTCACCGGCATGTTTGTACGTGTGCGAGGCCTGCCGATGTTCTGCATGCTGTTGGGATTCGGCATTGGTCTCATTGCTGCGAGCCTGCAGCGTAAGGGCTACACCATTAAAGAATCGCGGCGCGTACTCATCCGCCGCTACGGGCTGCTTGCAGTTTTTGGTCTGGCGCATGGCTTCGCGCTTTTCGACGGTGACATCATGCTGGTCTATGGCCTCATGGGCATCGCCTTGGTTTGGTGCTTTACGCTTTCGACGCGCACGCTGCGGCGCATTGCCTACTGGTTCTTTGGCGGCTATGCGGTTTTCGCCGGTTCGGGCGCGGTGGGAGCCTATTTTGGCTACTTCAATCCTCTGCCCAACTCGCGTCCGATGACCGGTGAACTTGTCACATTCGGTGACTATTTCGCCCGCAACCTGCGCGGTGAGGTTGCTGCTCTGGGGCAGATCCCCATCACATTTGTGGGGCTGGTAGGCGTTTTACTCATCGGATATATCTGGGCGCGGGAGGGCGTGCTTGCAAACGTTTCTGCGCACCGCCGAACCTTGGTCACCTGGGTTGTTATTGCAGGTATGGTCATTGTCTTTGTTGGTCTTCCGTGGGGGCTTGCGGCCGCTGGCGTTGTGTCAACCGAATTGGAACCGGTGTTCTTGATGCTGAACCAAGCTTTTGGCTTTCTTACGGGTCCTGGCATTCTGGCGGTTTTGGCACTGCTCACGGAGAAACTCAACAATCGCGTTCCTGGGTGGGCCTTTGCTTTCGTGGCATTGGGCAAGCGCTCTATGTCGGGCTACATTGCGCAATCGGTTTTGTTTATTGTTCTTGTCACCCCAGCCGGCTTCGGACTAGGCGCGGATGCTTCGGTGAGCGGCAAGCTTGGAATCGGTCTGCTGGTCTTTGTCCTGACGCTGCTTCTCGCTGCTCTGCTTGAGGCTTGGGGCAAACCTGGCCCGTTCGAGTGGGCGCATCGCCGGCTGGCGTACGGCCCAACGTGTCGTATTGAGTCTAAGTCGGCTCTCGGGTCGGCTTGATGTTGGTTTAAACGGCTGATTTCTCGCGCAGAAGCCAGCCGCAGAGCTCCTTCTGCGCGCGGTCCACGCCACCGGGGTAGTTTTCCTCTAGCTCGAGTTTTACGTTATCAAAGATACGTTCCGAGATGAGTTCCGCGCGCTCTCTACTCAGCTGCCCGCGCAGCTCATCGAGCGGCACCTTAAGCTCCGTGTACGGACTCGGGCGGAAGTACCATGACCGCATGTCTTCCGAATAAACGACAATAATCGTCTTCGTCATGTGCGATTCCAATACAACATTGCCAAACACGAGTGATGTTAGCTTCGTGGATTCCATGGGCGCGAGTGTAGACCGTTTTGGATCCTTAACAAGGTTAAGCGTTCTAGCCTGCCGAGACGGGCTGGATTGAGAGGTAGTTCACGTCGCCCGCGCAGCCTTCGAGGCCGGGAACTCGGATGAAGGCGCTGGCGGTCTCGCCGGGTGGGTAGACGCGCAAGCCGTCGGCTGCTTGGGGCTGACAGGAAGCGGGATCGAGGACGCCGACGTTGGTCATTTTGAGGCTCGCCGAAGCGGTGTGGCCTGGCTCTAGCGTGACGGGTGCCGTTTCTTGGCCGGTTTCGCGCTCGGCGGCGGCGCCAAGTTGGGTGCCGTCGTCATTGGTGACGGCCGAAACGCCAGGGAAGCCGTTCAATGTACAGGGCTCGGAGGAGGTGTTGGTAAAAGTGATATCGGCTAAGCGTGAGCCCGCGGCACCCTGCTCGTTGGACAGCCCGATATCGAGTTGTTCCGTGGCGCACATGCCATTGGCCGCGGCCTGGGCGGTAGTGCCTGTATCAGGCTGTGCCTGACCGGGGTCTGCTGGATCTGCGTCGGGGGTCTGCTGGTCCGCGGGAACTACTAGACCTGCAGTCTCCGTGCCGGCGGGTTGGGTGGTGGTAGGAGGGGTGGCGTCAAGCGTGGCATCAGTGTTTTCATTGGTGGCGCAGCCGGTGAGCGCTAGAGCGAGGGATGCGGCGAAAACGGGGAGTAGTCGCTGTGTAGTCATGGTGCGGAGTCTAGGCGTTGAGCTCTTAGAGTTCTTGCAAAGCGGGGAATACGCGCTCCTTGAGCAAAGGGGCGATGTCGACATCCGGGGCAGCGGGATCGACCCACGCTAGCTCCGCAATCTCCTTGTCTGGATGCGCGACGGAGATTTCTTCCTCGTAGACATAGACGTGTGCGTGGATGTTGTGCGGGGCGCTGTTGGCCGCCGGTGAGATATACGTGGCCAGGCGGCGAAGTTTCGATATGTCGACCACGGCGCGCACGGCCTCGTGGGCGATGAGCTGGGCGGCCTTGGCGGGGTTGATCGTGTCATCGATGGAGCCGAAAGGCAGGACGAATTCTGGGGTAGAGGTGGCGCGGAGGACGAGAACGCGACCGTGGTTATCGCGCAGGATAACGGCGACGATTTCAGTAATGTCTGCGGGAGATGAGGGCGAAGTGGAGGTCTCAGACATGCCTCCATAGTAGGTCTGCGCGGGGTGCGGAGAGCGGTGAAGAAAGAGAGGGGGCACCCGAAAACTGTCAGTAATGTAACGGGTTGGACACAGTCACACACGTTAGAAAACGGCCGTCCAAGGCACGTGCCATCATAGGGGAAGTCTTATAGACCATTACGAGAAGAAGTGAAAGAGGAATTGCTCAATATGCGAAAAATTCCGCACCTTAAGAAAGTCCTCGTGGGCTCGGCTTTCGCAGGTGCGTTCTTCCTGGGTAACCCAGCGGCGGGTGCCCAGGAACTTCCCACAATCCCGGAGATTGATTCGGCAGGTTTTGTTGATCAGGTACGCGAGGATCTGCAGTCCGTGGGCATTGAGACCATGCCCGTGGACAAGGAGCTGACAGACTCCGTCGATTCAACAGTCAACGGCGCCGTCGCAGCGGCGTCGAAGGATGCGTCCCAGGCGGTTGCTGGGGCCGCGAATTCCCCTGCGGCGCAGCGCCTTGCGGGGCAAGCGAACCTGGATACCCAGTTACCGGTTCTGGCAGCACCACAGGACTATGCTGGTGTCGACGCCAAAACGGGTGAACCGCTGACGAATCCTGCCCCCATCGGATTGCTGGAGGAGGCCACGCAGCCGGAATTCGTGCCACAGGGCACTGATCCGAACTATGCGTGGAAGAATGACCTGTTTTCCAAGATCGCTGCCGGTAAACCGCAGGCGGACTATGTCCTGCACCGAGTGCCTGGTTCCTACTATGACGCTCCTCAGATTCCGGAGGAATCTAATGTAGCGATGACCGAAGGCAAGTCCCTGTATGGCCCGGGTACCCCGCTCTACATTCATGAGGACACCATGTGCACACTGACGGCAGCTGGCACCGATGCGGAAGGCCGCAAGGTCGGTATTACCGCTGGTCACTGCGGAAATGTCGGTGATCCGGTCTCTTCGGCAGACTCCTGGCAGGTTGGCCCGACCGGCACCGTGGTGTCAAAGAATGAGCAGCTGGATTATTCGCTCATTGAGTTTGGCTCCAAGGCCGAGGTGTCCCGTAGCTACAACGGCGTGACCGCTAATGGGGTTGGTGGCACCACCCAGCCGGGCGATATCACCTGCAAGAACGGCGTGGCCACCGGCCGTACCTGTGGCATGACCTTCCAGCACACCGAGCGCGTCACCGTCAACCAGGTGTGCGCCATGGTTGGAGACTCCGGCGCTCCGGTCTTCCGCAACGGCCGCATCGTCGGCTCGGTATCCCGCGGCCTGATTCCGGGGTTGCCGTCGTGCCACACCCCGTGGCAGGGCGCGCTGCACAACCCCACGGTTGTGTCTAACACCGATGCCATCATCGCGGATCTGAACCGCCGCGAGGGCGTAGGTTCCGGTTTCGCGCTTCCGGAGAACTAACCACCGCTGCGAAACCGGTCACGGAGCCGTGGGCGCGTGGCCGGGAGAGTACGTTTCTAACAAATAGTGCCCCAGATCTTTAAAGATCTGGGGCACTATTTGATCGAAGCGTCACCGGGCGCGACGCTGGGGAATGACGCTGGCGTGCGGCGCTGCGGTGCCGCAGGGGAGTTAGGAGAGGGCGGAGAGGGCGACGCCATGAAGCTTGCCGTTGGAGGCAAGCGCTGAGCCGCCGTGGGGCCCATCTTCACCGCGAACGTTGGTGAAGCGGCCACCGGCCTCGGTGACGAGGAGCGCCGGGGCGGCCAAGTCCCACAAGGAGACCTCGGGTTCGGCGGCGATGTCGACGGCACCCTCGGCCACGAGGCAGTAATTCCAGAAGTCGCCGTAGCCGCGCAGACGCCAAACCTTGTCCGTCAAGGACACGAAAGCATCGCGGTTTGAGCCCCAACCGGACAAGGAACTCATAGCAAGGGAGGCATCCGCCACGTCGGAGACCTCGGAGACGCGTAGGCGCTTGGGTTCCCCGCCGAAGACGCGGTAGGCGCCGCCCCCCTTGGCCGCATACCAGCGGCGGCGCAGGGCCGGGGCAGAAATGACGGAAACCACCGGCTCGCCGTCCTCCAGTAGTGAGATCAGCGTGGCCCAGACGGGGACGCCGCGCACGAAATTCTTCGTGCCATCGATAGGATCGATGACCCACTGGCGGCCCTCGAAGCAGGCCTCGCCGCCGAATTCTTCGCCCAGAACTTCATCGCGCGGGCGCGAGCGTTTCAGCGCCTCGCGGATGGCCTTTTCGCAGGCCAGGTCGGCGTCGCATACCGGAGTCATGTCCGGCTTCTCCTTGACGGACAGATCTGCTGCCTCAAAGCGGTGCATCGTGATGGCATCCGCATGCCCGGCCATCTCCAAGGCCAAGCCGAGGTCTTCTTTGTACTTACCCACGGAGCCATTCCTCCATCTGATCAACTACCTGTTTATTGCCCGCGATACACCATTCCACACCGCCGGCTTCAACCTTGCGCGCCGCGCCGCCTGCCGCGAGCACCAGCGCTTGGCCCGGATACCAATCCCAATCCTTCACGGAATGCTGCATCCATGCTCCCCACGTGCCATCCGCCACGCAGGAGAGGTCCACGGACCCTGCGCCTAGCATGCGCACGGTGGCAAAGTGCGGGGCCACCTTCTCCCAAGCGGAGGCGATGGCGGGATCCGTGATGGAGGTGGGGTGCAGGTACGTCGACAAGCACAGCTTGTCGGCGGGGGCGTCGGTGAGCTTGGTGACGTCCTTGCCATCCAGGCTGGTGGGGAAGTCACGGCCACCAAACCACGTGTAGCCCATGGCGGGGCGGTGGACGGCGCCGAGGATGACTCCTTCAGCGTCGACAAGCGCGAGCGCAGAGCACCAGTAATCGGCGCCCGAGGCGAAGTTGTAGGTGCCATCGACGGGATCGATGACCCAGGTCCGGCCGGAGGCCGAGTCGCGGTTGGCGCCCTCCTCGCCCACGATGCCGTCCTCGCCGCGCAGGGCTTCGAGCACGCCGGCGACGAAACGCTCGGCGGCGAAGTCCGCGTCGGTGACGACATCGGAGACGGAGGTCTTTTGCTCTACGTCGACACCCTGCTCGCGCAGGCGCCAGGCCAGGCGGCCTGCGTTATAGACAAGGGCCTGTGCTAGGTGGGCATCGGTATCGTCCGCGTGGGCGACGATGAAGGTTTTGATGATGGCATCGATCATCTCGGTGAGGCTTGGCTGGTCACTCATGCCGCCTATTGTCGCGCTAAACGCGGCCGATGGCTAATTAGGGAGAAAGAATAAGTAAAGTAGGGGGTTATGCGTCCGGAACAAACAGCTCGTCTTGAGGAACTCAGCGCCACTTTGACCTCCATTGAAAAGGTGATGGACCCGGAGGCGGTGTCCGAGCGCGTGCGCGAACTCGAGGCTCAGGCGGGGGATCCGTCGCTGTGGGACGACCCAGACCATGCGCAGAAGGTGACCTCGGAGCTCTCAGCGCAGCAGGCAAAACTGCGCAAGCTGAATTCCCTGCGGGGGCGGATCGAGGACCTTCCGGTCATGTCCGAACTAGCGGAGGAGGAGGGCGATGAGGCCTCCAAGGAACTCGTGGACACAGAACTGAAAGAGCTTGGCGCGGCCATCGAGGCGCTCGAGGTAACCACGATGCTCTCCGGAGAGTATGACGAGCGCGAGGCCGTCATCAACATCCGCTCCGGCGCGGGTGGCGTGGATGCGGCGGACTGGGCGGAGATGCTCATGCGCATGTACACGCGCTGGGCGGAAAAGCACGGACATAAGGTCGATGTCTATGACATTTCCTATGCCGAAGAGGCCGGCATCAAGTCCGCCACCTTCGTGGTGCACGGCGAATACATGTATGGCCAGCTTTCCGTGGAGCAGGGTGCGCACCGCCTCGTGCGCATCTCGCCTTTTGATAACCAAGGCCGCCGCCAGACCTCCTTTGCGGAGGTGGAGGTGCTGCCGGTGGTGGAGCAGACCGACTCCATCGAGGTTCCGGATTCGGAGGTGCGCGTGGATGTCTACCGCTCTTCGGGTCCTGGTGGTCAGTCCGTGAATACGACGGACTCGGCGGTGCGCCTGACACACATCCCGACGGGCATCGTGGTGACCTGTCAGAACGAGAAGTCCCAGATCCAGAACAAGGCTTCTGCCATGCGCGTGCTGCAAGCGAAGTTGTTGGAGCGCAAGCGTCAGGAAGAGCGAGCGGAGCTTGATGCGCTGGGCGCCGGTGGCAATGCATCCTGGGGCAACCAGATGCGCTCCTATGTGCTGCATCCGTACCAGATGGTCAAGGATCTGCGGACGAATTACGAGGTAGGGGATCCCTCCAAGGTCTTGGACGGAGATATCGATGGCTTCCTGGAATCCGGAATCCGGTGGCGCATGGCGCAGCAGGAGGCCTAGGCCCGAGTGGCAAATGTTGCTAATGTGGCTTAAGTGATCACTTTCGAGAATGTGTCCAAGGTCTATCCGACCTCCACTAGGCCCGCTCTGGACAACGTGTCCTTTGAGATTGAGGACGGCGAATTCGTCTTCCTCATCGGCCCGTCCGGCTCCGGCAAGTCGACCTTCCTCCAGCTCATGGTGCGCGAAACCAATGTGAGCTCGGGAGACATTTACTTCGGGGACTTCCACGTCAACACGTTGAAAGGCCGCGAGGTCAATAGCCTGCGCCAATCCATCGGCTACGTCTTCCAGGATTTCCGGCTTCTGCCCAAGCTCAACGTCTACGACAACGTCGCCTTTGCCCTCGAGGTCATTGGCAAACGCAAGGCGCGGATTGCCAAGCAAGTGCCCGAGGTCCTCGACATGGTCGGCCTAGGCGCCAAGCAGCATCGCATGCCGCACGAGCTTTCCGGCGGTGAGCAGCAGCGCGTGGCGATTGCGAGGGCCTTTGTCAACCGCCCCAAGCTGCTGCTTGCCGACGAACCCACGGGCAACCTCGATCCCTCCACTGCCGCGGAGATCATGGCCTTGCTCACCAAGATCAATCGCCGCGGAACCACCGTGGTGATGTCGACGCACAACGCGCGCGCGGTCAACGAGGCCCGCCAGCGCGTCATCGAGCTGCACAACGGCACGCTCGTGCGTGACGAGAAGAATGCAATGTACGGGGAGGCGGTCTAGGTGAATCTAGGCTTTGTTTTCAGGGAAGCCTTTAAGGGGCTCGGGCGCAACATCACCATGACTATCGCCATGGTGATTACCACCGCCATTTCGGTGGCGTTGGTAGTGGCCGGCGTCTTGGTCACCCAGATGACCAATGACACCAAGGACATCTACCTCGAGCGTGTCGAGGTCATGGTCCAGCTCAATGAGGAGATTTCAGCCAACGATCCGGACTGTAAGGATGCCGCGTGTGCCGGGCTGAAGAAGAAACTGGAAGCGGATGAGGACATTGAGTCCGTGAGCTACCGCAACCGCGAGGATTCCTATCAGCGCTTCGTGGAGCTGTTCAAGGACACCGATCCGGTCATGGTTGAGGAAACCTCCCCGGATGCGCTGCCGGCTGCCTTCCACGTGCGGTTGAAGGATCCGACGGATACCGCGCCTATCGACGCCATCGCTTCCGACCCCGCTGTTAGCGACATCGTCGACCAGCAAGAGGAGGTTCGCAGCGCCGCTGGCAACTTGGATGCCATCCGGAATGCCACCTTCATCCTTGCCGCGGTCATGGCGCTCGCAGCCATCATGTTGATTGCGAACATGGTGCAGATCGCCGCCTATCAGCGTCAGCGAGAGACCGCGATTATGCGCATTGTTGGCGCCTCGCGGTGGGTTACTCACGCGCCTTTCATTATGGAAGCGGTCCTCGGTGCTGTCGGCGGCGTCGTCCTCGCCGGGGTGGGCGTCATCGTGGGAAAGAACACCGTGATCGATCCTGCGTTGAAGGACCTGTACCACAATCAGCTGCTGGCCCCGGTGACCTCTGGGGACGTCTGGACGGCTCTGCCCATCGTGGGGCTCGTGGCGATTCTGTGCGCTGCGCTGACCGCGCAGGTGACCATGCGCGCTTACGTGCGGACATAGGCCAACAGGCCTGTTGTGGGTTGTGCCTGGCAGTAGCGTAATATAGTCCGAACTATGGCGAAGAAGGCAAAGAAGAAAAAGGCGGCCGTCGACAATAACTCGACCCTGGCCACCAACCGACGTGCCCGCCACGACTACACCATCCTCGACACTCTGGAATGCGGCATGGTGCTCGTGGGCACCGAGATTAAGTCGATGCGCGAAGGCAAGATTTCCCTGGCGGATGCCTTCGCCACTATCGACGACGGCGAGGTCTACATCCGCAATCTCCACATCCCGGAGTACTCCCAGGGCTCGTGGACGAATCACTCGCCCAAGCGCACGCGCAAGCTGCTGTTGCACCGCCGGGAGATAGACAAACTCATGGGGCAGGTGCGCGACGGCAACAAGACGCTGATCCCGCTCAAGGTCTACCTGAAGGACGGCCGCGCCAAGTGCGAGCTCGGCTTGGCCAAGGGTAAACAGGACTATGACAAGCGTGAAGCAATTAAGCGCCGTGACCAGGACCGCGACATCACTCGCGAGCTGGGCCGGCGCGTCAAGGGGATCAACGCCTAACCTGGGAGCCATGATTTACACGGCCAAGGTACATGACATTATTCGGGGTGACGAGGAACCGCGTGGGGTAGCGGTGCTCGTCGATAAGCTCTGGCCCCGTGGCGTGGCCAAGGATCGCCTCCCTTATGAGCACTGGTTCAAGGATGTCGCGCCCAGTCCGGAGTTGCGTAAGTGGTGGGGCCACGACGCCGATGCCTTCGAAGAGTTTGCGCGGCGCTACCGCGCGGAGCTCGACGCGAATGACAGCGAGGAACTGGAGCAACTGCGCCACCTTGCAGAGCTTGGCGACGTCACCCTCCTCTTCGCCGCCAAGGATCGCGAGGTTAACCACGCCACTGTGCTGAAGGCGTGGTTGGAGGAACGCTAGCCGATGAGGCTCCACACAGTCGCGCCCACGGCAATGAGGCCCGTGACGACGACGAACACGTTGCTGGGGCGGCCGCGGAATTGCTTGAGAGCATCGATGCGGTGGATGGCATACATCGGCAGCAGGTAGAGGATCGAGGCGATGAAGGGGCCACCGATGGCTTCGATAAGCCCCAGGATCGATGGATCGATGATCGCGACAACCCACGCGGCCACGAAGATGATGCCGTGCATGATGGAATTGAGCTGCTTTTCCGAGAGCTTCGCCGTAGCGTGCGGTGCGGCGCTGCGCAGCAGGAAGTTGCCGCCCTCGGTGGCCCCCAACACGTGGCCGAAGTAGGAGGAGATGATGGCGATCATCGCGATGATGGGGGAAAGGAAGGCCAAGACCGGAACGCCGGTGACGTTGGCCAAGTAGGACAAGACCGGCAGGTTCTGCTCGCGGGCCTCCGCGAGCCCGTCTGCACCGAGCGTGAGGGTGCACGACCACACGAAGAACATGGTGAACACGGTGAGCAGAATCGCTGTCAGCGCCAGCGCGCGCGACGCATTCTCGGAGCTCTTCTCGCGGCCGTGTGCAGCGACCATAGCCAAGGAAAACTGAGAGATGGCGGGGGAGTGGTTAAAGGAGAAAACCAACACGGGGATGATGAGGGCGACAGCACCGACGACGCGCCAATCATTGTTGCCAACTTCCATGAAGGAGGCGATATCCCAGCGCGGGATGAGATAAATGGACAGCGCGCCGAGACAGAAGATCAGCGGATACACCAGGAACTGCGTGACGGCGAGCACCATGCGTTGGCCAAAGGTGAAGACGATGGTCATGATGCCCACGAGGAGGAACGACAATAGAGGACGCGGAACCGAGGGCCCGTGTAGCTGGTTGACGATGAAACTATCAACCGTATTGGTGATCGAAACGCCATAAATGAGGACGATGGGGAAAATTGCGCAGAAATAAACCACCGAGATGATAAATCCTGCGCTTTTGCCGAAGTAGTCCGTGACCACCGCGGTGATGTCCTCACCCTGGCGTGGCGACGCACAAATCATGCGGGCGAGCCCGCGGTGGGAGAAGTACGTCATCGGGCCGATCAGGATGGTTGCCACGAGTAGCGGCCAGAAGCCGAAGCTGCCGGCGTTGATGGGAAGGAACAAAATGCCGGCGCCCACGGCGGTACCAAAGAGGGAGATGGCCCATTCGGTATTGCTCGCTTGATGGTGGGCGGTTTCTTGGGAGCTAGAGGTTTCGGTGGTTGCGCTCACTTTGCAGCCTTTAACAAAGTAGGTGAATAGGACTCACACACCTTAACAGCGTTTAAGTTGATGTTAATCACAAGGGGGTGCTTATGAAAGCTATGCCTCATGTGGCCTGGGGTGAAGCTTGCGGGAATAGGGGCGGGTGCAGTAGCGTTGAACGAACCGTAGGGCGCGCAAAGGCGCGTGCTGCGCAGCTTTCACAGCAATGTGTAATCGAGGGGTCGACATGGTTTCGACTTCGTACATTGAGCCAGGGGAAGCGTGCCGGTGCAGGCTAGAGACCACCGTTAAGCGTCGTAGCAACCAATAAACGCAGAGAAGAACTCTCAGCGTGACTACGCCCTCGCTGCCTAATTTCAGCGACGCGTGTCTGTCAGCCTAGGTTTGGTTCCTGACCTAGATCCTGGCATCGACTAGGGAACTTGCCTGACCGGTTTGTTGTTCGGCCGGTTGGGGACTTCTAGAGCAACTGGGCCCATCATCCGGAGCGAGTTTGCCCGAGCCGGAGGGCCGAGTAGAGATCCTGTGCAGACTGCGCACGGAGAAGCCCTGGCGAGGTGACGAAGGACCCGGGTTCAATTCCCGGCGGCTCCACTGAAGAGCAAGAAACCCGCTGGTCATAACGGCCAGCGGGTTTCTTGTGTGAAGGGGGTGGATTAACCGATCGGGTAACCGGTGACCGGGCCCTCAGTGTTTGGCTACCAGCCCAGCGCAGGGGCGATATGGGTGGCGAAGCTTTCGAGAATCTTCACGTTGACGTCCACGCCCATGCCGGTCGGGATGGTGATCAGTAGGGTGTCGGCGGACATGACGGCCGGGTCGGCCTTGAGCTGCTCGATGAGCTTGTCGGGCTCGGCGGCATAGGTGCGGCCGAAGGTGGACGCACCGACGTCGGGCAGCATGCCCACTTGGTCGGAGCCGGAGGCCTGCATGCCGAATCGCTGCATATCGGCGCCGTCCACGATGGGGAAGATGGAGCGGGAGACGGACGCGCGCGGGGCCCAGTCGTGGCCCGCTTCCTTCCAGGCAGCACGGTAGCGGCTGATCTGGTCTGCCTGGATCTCACCCAAGGTCGCGGCGGTGGTCTCGGAAACCAAGGTGGAAGACATCAGGTTCAGCCCGTCCTTGGAAGTCTGCTCCGCCGACGCGTGGGTGCCGGAGCCATAGAAGATGTGCTTGCGCAGCTCCGGTGCCATGGGGAAGACGGGGAGGGCGGAGCCGGGCTGGAACATATTAGGGTACTGGCGGTCTAGGGGTGCGGCGGTGGCAAAACCGTTGCCGTCTACCGCGGCCATGAACGCCTCGAGGTGGGCGCGCGCCACGTCCGCGCCGTTGGGGGCCTCTCCCTTGTAGCCGAAAGCCTCCCAACCGCGCTCGGCAACTTCCGGGGCACCGCGCGAGACGCCCAAGGCCACGCGGCCGCCGGAGAGCTGGTAGAGGGATGCGGCCTCTTCGGCGAGGTAGAGCGGGTTTTCGTAGCGCATGTCGATCACGCCGGTGCCCACCTCGATGTTCTTGGTGGTGGCGGCGACAGCGCCGAGCAGCGGCATCGGGGCTGAGGCTTGTGGTACGAAGTGGTGGACGCGGAAAGACGCGTTGTTCACACCGATCTCATCTGCAGCCTGGGCGATTTCCAGGTGAATCTTCGCGACTTTTTCCGCGGACGGGCCGCGCTGGTGTCCGAATGTGTAGTGGCCAAAGCTTAAGAATCCGAATGCTTTCATTGGTCAAACACTCCTATTGGTGATGTATCAACAAATAGGGTAGCGTGCCATCCGCAGATTGTCACGGCCTAAGGTTGGTCCACCAAAACCCAGTTAGAAAGCGTTCTATCTGGGGCCTCTTCGTGTGCGAAGCCGCCGGGAATTGAACCTGGGTCCCAGATGCTCGTCGGTATCCATGCGGCCTGCTTTAGGATGGTCGCATGAATAACGAGCTTCTCCGCATCACAGTCGTCTTGTTTGAGGGCTTTGAGCTTCTCGACGTCTTCGGGCCCGTCCAACTGCTTCAGGCCGTCCCCGAGGTCACGGTTGCCTTTGCGGGGCCGGATGGTGAGCCAGTTGCTAGCTCACAGGGCGTGGAAGTGGTGCCGACGATTTCTTATGGGCAGATTGAGCCGGCCGACGCCCTCCTCGTTCCTGGCGGCAAAGGAACCCGGCGGCTCGTGGAAGACGTTTCTTTTCTGGCGTGGCTTCGTGAGGTGGGTGCACAAGCACCGTGGGTTGCCTCCGTGTGCACGGGTTCTGCGGTCTTGGCGGCAGCGGGGCTTTTGGAGGGTTACGCCGCGACGAGCAACAAGCGTGCGTTTGCGTGGGCGAGCTCCTTCGGGGAGTCCGTGACTTGGAAGCCCAAGGCGCGGTGGGTGCAGGACCGTAATCGGTGGACTTCCTCAGGCGTGGCGGCGGGGATGGATATGACGGTCGCGCTCATTGCGGAGCTCATTTCGGAGGCGGCTGCCGTCGATGCCGCCAACTTTGCGGAATATGAGCCACACCGCGACAGCGGGTGGGATCCTTTCGCGCGGCTCAACGGGCTGGTGCCCTCGAGCGTTGACGACGCTGAATGCGGGGAGTGACGTCTGGGAAGCCGACGACGCTCACGGTAGATAAGGTGCTAAAAACGGTCGATTTTGGGCCACTATTTACCGTGAGTGTAGCGATGGGTGAAAAGCGCTCTTGGTGAGAGGGCGCTCGGAACTTCGTCGTCAGCAGAAGCGTTAATGTTCTAGTGACTGATCAAATCTTGCGTGGTGAACTATGGCGATAAAGATGCCTATCGACTTAAGGCCGCTTCGTGTCGAGGATGCTACCGAGATGGCTACTGTGCTTTCCAGCCGTGCCCTGTACACGTTTACGGGTGGTGAGCCGCCTTCTGCTGATGAGCTTGCGCGACGGTACGCGTTCCAAACCCGAGGCGGCTCGAGCGACGGTACCGAAGAATGGATCAATCTCATCGTCACCCTCGGTTCGAGTAAGCAACCGATAGGTTACGTCCAGGCGACTGTGCCCCGCAGCGGTGATGCGACGGAGATCGCATGGGTGATTGGGAAACAGTGGCAGGGGCATGGATACGCCAAGGAAGCCGTGAAACTGCTTAGCGCTTATCTTGCGGAGCGAGGCATTACGCATCTCATCGCTCATATCCATCCCGAGCACTTAGCCTCACAGCATGTCGCTGCCTATGCAGGGATGAGCCCCACGGCACAGGTCGTTGACGGCGAAGTCCGTTGGGAGCGCAGATAGTCTCCAACAAAATCGTGAAAAGCGAGCATCATTGCCAACTCAGGGCTAATGGACACCTCTCAGTGTTGTTCACGGTAGATAAGGGGCTAAAAACGGCGTCGATTTTGGGGCGCTATTTGCAGTGAGCGTAATGAGAATCCCGTGAGGGGTGTAGGGGCGCGGGGCGAAAGCGGAGGACGGCTGGCCGGGAAAATGTGACGAAGAAGGAAAATATTTGTTACCCAAGTTACATTCCCGTGGTAGCCTTTCCCCAATAGTGTGACGTGGAGCACTGGGACTGACCCCTACGACAGGAGTACCCATGAACAGCCCATCCAATACGGCGCCGAAAGGCGGCGCCGGCACCACGGAGAAGTCGAAAGCAAATCCCGCCAAGGCCGAGCAAAAATCGAGCCAGCAATCCAGCGGGGGAATGCTGGATAAGTTCCTCAATGGTGTCGAATACATCGGCAACAAGCTGCCGGAGCCCTTCACCATCTTCCTGATCCTCTTCCTGATCACAGGTGTGCTTTCCACCATCATGGCGAAGATGGGCGTGGAAATTAAGATTCCCGGTAGCGATGAAATTCAGCCAGTTAAAGGCCTGTTCACCGGTGAGGGGCTGACCTGGTTCACCACGACAATGGGGGAGAACTATATCAACTTTCCGCCGCTGGTGACGGTACTTCCCATCATGCTGGCGGTAGGTGTGGCGGAGCGCTCCGGCATGCTCTCGGCGCTCATCCGTAAGCTCTTCGGTTCTGCGAAGCCGTGGCTGCTGCCCTATGCAGTCGGCGTCATCGGCGTGACCGCTTCGGTCATGGCGGATGCCGCCTTCGTCATCGTCCCGCCGCTGGCGGCGATGGTCTTCAAAGCCGCGGGCCGCCACCCAGTGGCTGGCCTGATTGGTGGCTTCGCCGCCGTGGGCGCTGGCTATTCCACATCCTTGGTGCCGACTTCCTTGGATGCGCTCTTTGCCGGTATTACGACCGCGGTCATGGAGACGCTGCCGAATACCGACTTCGCGCCGGTTAACGCCATGTCGAATTACTACTTCAACGTGGCCTCCTCCATCGTGCTGGGTGTGCTGGCTGGTTTCATCATCGACAAGGTCATCGAGCCGCGCATGTGGCAGCAGGAAGTTCCCACTGAGGAAGATATTGATCCCGAGGATGCCGCTGAGCGTGGTGACCGCGATGAAAACGGCGAGGAGCTCACCGCTGAACTGCGTCCGGCCGAATCCAAGGGCCTCATCTGGTCCGGTGTGGCCACGGTCATCCTCACCGCCATCATCCTCTTCGCGGTCCTTCTGCCAGAATCGCCGTGGCGCAATGAGGAGGGCAGCTTCTTGCCCAAGTCCCCGCTGCTGAATTCCATCGTCTTCATCGTTTTCGCCTACTTCTTGGTGCTCGGCGTTGTCTACGGCAAGGTTGTCGGCACGGTCAAGGGGATCACCGACGTCGTGAACATGATGATCGGTGCTCTCAAAGACATGATGAGCTTCCTTATTCTGGCCTTCATCCTGGGTCAGTTCGTGGCGCTCTTTGCGTGGACCGGTATCGGTACCTTCACTGCTGTGAAGGGTGCGGCCTTCCTCGAATCCATCGGGCTTACCGGCTTCCCAGCCATTTTCGCCTTCATTGCGCTCGCGTCCTGCCTGAACCTGCTGATCATTTCCGGTTCTTCCATGTGGACGCTCATGGCAGCGGTCTTCGTTCCGATGTTTGCCCTGCTGGGTTATGAACCGGCCTTCATTCAGGGTGCGTTCCGCGTTGGTGATTCCGCGACCCAGATCATCACCCCGCTGAACCCGTACATGATCGTCATGCTTGGCTTCCTCCAGCGCTATGAGCGCGGGGCGGGCCTGGGAACACTGATGTCGCGCCTCGTGCCCTTCGTTATCCCGTTCTTTACCGCTTGGGCAATTCTGCTGGCCATCTGGTTCTATGTGGATCTTCCGCTGGGACCGGGCAACAACGTCATGATTGGTTAATCGAATGGACGAACGCAACAATCCGTCGACAGCGTATTTGGAGGCGATGGAGGAGGGCGTCGCCAAGCGCGTGGCGTCCGCCGCCCCACCGGAAAAGCACGGAGAGGACTACCCGGGCCAATCGCGGCTCTGGGACGCTGCTGCCGCACAGGCAGATGCCCTGCGGGAGCAGGCAGCGCACATCGTTGCGGATCTGCACGCCCACCCCGAAACCGCTTTTGAGGAGCATCGCTCCATGGCGGTACTCGCGGACCTCGTGGAGGAGCATGGTTTTTCCACGCGCCGCGGGGTCTATGGTGTGGAGACCGCGTTCGAAGCCTCGTGGCAGAGCCCGGATTTCGATCCCGGGCAGCATCCCACCGTGGCCATCCTGGCGGAATATGATGCCCTGCCGCATATTGGGCACGCGTGTGGGCACAATGTCATCGCCGCGGCGGGTGTTACTGGATTCTTGGCGGCTACTGCCGTGCTGGACGACGCCACCCCTTCCTTATCCGGCCGCATACTTCTCCAGGGAACCCCTGCGGAGGAAGGTCATTCCGGCAAGGAATACATGATTCGCGGAGGCAGCCTCGACGGCGTGGATGCCGCAGTGATGATCCATGGCTTTGGTTATGACATCGGCGCGCACGCCTGGGTAGGCCGCCGCATCTTGCGTGTGACATTTCGTGGTGTGGCTGCACATGCGAGCTCCCAGCCCTTCATGGGGCGCAACGCCCTCGACGCCGCGAGCTTGGCCTACCAGGGCATTGGTCTGATGCGGCAGCAGATGCCGCCTTCGGATCGCGTGCACGCCATCATGAGCGGTGGCGATCGCCCTTCCATTATTCCGAGCGAGGCGGAGATGACTATTTACGTGCGCTCGTTGGGAACGCGCACGCTCATGGATCTGTCCGCCAGGGTGGAAGACATCGTCCAGGGGGCAGCGCTCATGGCCGGCGTTGAGGTGGATGTGGATTGGGACGAGCATCCGATGACGCTGCCCGTGCGCAACAATGCGGCGCTGGTGGACCGCTGGACGGCGACGCAAGCGCGCCGGGGGCGCACTGCGCTGCCGGCGGGGACGGTTCCGGATACGGTGGCTGCCTCGACGGACTTCGGCAACGTCTCCCACCTAGTTCCGGGTTTGCACCCGATGGTGCAGGTTTCGCCTGCCGACGTCGCCCTGCATACCGAGGACTTCGCCCGCTGGGCGGCCACGCCGCAGGCGGTGGATGCGGCTGTCGATTCCGCTGCAGGGTTGGCGCAAGTAGCGCTAGATTTCTTGGCGGACTCGGACTTTCGCCGCGCGGCGCAGGAAGACTTTGATAGAGAAGGGCCTGTATCGGTGACCGATCTCATCGCGGAGAAGGGGTAGCGTGCCACGTTCTTGTAATGGCACGTCACGGGGCGTCGCCCAGCGTATGCGTACCCCCGTGATGAATTAAGAAACAATTGTGTGCTTGAAAGGTAAGCCTTACATAGGTTAGGTTATGCGCTGACATTATTTGCCAGCTGTGGTTAGCCACACCTAATATGCAAGGAAACTATGTTTACTCTTTCTCGCCGTGCCGCAGGCGCGACCGTCACCAAAGTTGCCGCCACCCTCTCCGTGGCTGCGCTCGCTCTAACGGGTTGCTCCGCAAACCAATCCCAGGATTCTGCTGAGCCGACCAACTCCGCAGCCGCGGACTCCTCCACGATTACGCTGGAGGATAACTTTGGTTCGAAGGAGGTCGCGCTGCCGGTAGAGAACCCCGCGGTGACGGATAACCGCGCTTTCTCCGTTCTGGCTCAGTGGGATATCGACCTTGCCGCCGCGCCGCTTCCGCTGGTGCCGAAGTCCCTGCGTGATACCTACAACAAGGACACCGTCGAGGTTGATCTGGGCTCCCATAAGGAACCGGATCTGGAAAGCCTCGTCGCAGCGGAGCCGGACGTGGTGTGGAACGGCCAGCGTTTCGAGCAGCACCAGGAGGACATCGAGAAGCTGCTCGAAGATGTTCCAGTTGTTGACTTCGAGCCGCGCGATGACAAGGACTTCTTCGAAGAGCTCAAGCGCCACACCGAGGCGCTGGGCCAGGTCTTTGGCCACGAGGAAGACGCCGAAAAGCTCATCGCGGACTTCGACGCTGCAGCCGAGCGTGCCAAGAAGGCCTATGACCCTGAGCAGAAGGTGATGGCCGTGAATACCTCCGGTGGGGAAATCGGCTACATCGCTCCCGGTGTTGGGCGCGTGTATGGTCCGGTCTTCGATTTGCTCGGCCTGACCCCGGCCCTAGAGGTCGACAATGCATCTGACGACCACGAGGGTGACGATATCTCCGTCGAGGCGATTGCTCAGTCCAACCCGGATTGGATCCTCGTTATGGATCGTGATGCAGCCATTTCCAAGGAAGGCGAGCAGGTCACCCCGGGTGAGAAGCTGGTCAAGGACAATGCGGCGCTGAAGAGCGTGAGCGCGGTAAAGGACGGCAACGTTTACGTGGCGCCGAATGACACCTACATTGATGAGTCCATCATTACCTACACCGAGATCTTGAACGCGCTTGCCGACGCCTTCGAGAAGGCCCAAGCCTAAACAGTTCTGCGTTAGCGAAGGAGAAGATTCACAACGTGACGGTGAAGAGTAGCGCTGCGTCCCAGCGGCCAGCCGCGAACAAGCGCAGTTCGCGCGGTTCTGTGCTGACCTGGAAACTGGGCCTCGGCGTACTTGGCGTCGTCGCGCTACTCCTCCTTTCCCTCATGGCGGGCGAGTACAGCATCCTCGATAACGAGGATGGCTGGGACATGTTCTTCACCACTCGTGTGCCGCGCACCGTAGCGCTCGTCTTGGCGGGCGCTGCGATGGCAATGAGCGGTTTGGTTATGCAGCTGCTGACTCAAAACCGCTTCGTGGAACCCACGACGACGGGTACCACCGAGTGGGCCGGGTTAGGCCTACTCTTTTCCCTTATCCTCTTCCCGCACGCATCGGTGTTGGTGAAGATGATCATTTCGGTGCTCTTCGCATTTGTGGGCACCATGGTGTTCTTCGCGTTCTTGCGCCGCGTGGCGTTGCGCTCTTCACTCATCGTGCCGATCATCGGCATCATGCTGGGCGCGGTCGTCAGTGCGGTATCGTCCTACGTGGCGCTAGCGACGGATACCTTGCAGCAGCTCGGCATCTGGTTCATGGGATCCTTTACCTCTGTCTATGAGGGGCAATACGAAGTCCTGTGGATCGTGCTGCTGGTTTTGCTGGCGGTGTATTTCTACGCGGATAAACTCACCGTCGCCGGGCTAGGGGAGGACATCGCCACCAATATCGGCCTGAATTACCAGCGGATGATCCTGCTGGGAACCGGCCTCATCGCGGTGGCGACGGGCGTGGTCACCGTCGTCGTTGGCGCCCTGCCTTTCTTGGGCCTCATCGTGCCCAACGTGGTGAGCATGGTGCGCGGCGATGACCTGCGTTCTAATCTTCCATGGGTCTGCCTGCTCGGCATCGCCACGGTGACCTTGTGCGACCTGATTGGCCGCATCATCATTGCCCCGTTTGAGATGCCCGTATCGGTCATCCTGGGCGTTGTGGGTGCTATCGTTTTCGTCGTCTTGATCGTGAGGTCGACCAAGTGAGTGTGAGTATCTCTATCCCAGCGACGAAGGAAGCTGTGCAGGTTTCTCGAGCCCGGCGAAACGTGGGCAGCTTCCAGTCTGCAGCTGCGGCGCGAAAGTACTGGATCATCCTCGGCGCTTTGATCTTCGCCGGGCTGCTCTTCGCCTTCGGCCTCTTGGCCTATGACAACCCCATGGACTTTGGGACCCGAAAGTGGTGGCTCATTGCGCGTCGCCGCGCTGATGCGGTGACCGCCATGGCGGTTGTCGCCGTGTGCCAAGCAGTCGCCACGGTGGCTTTCCACACGGTGACCAACAACCGAATCCTCACGCCCTCCATCATGGGCTTTGAATCCCTGTACGTGGCCATCAATACGGCTACGGTCTTCTTCCTCGGTGCTGCCGGCCTGACTCAGGCGCGGACCATGGGAACCTTTCTCATGCAGCTTGTGCTCATGGTGGCGCTGTCTGTGGTGCTGTATTCGTGGCTGCTGACTAGCCGCCGCAACAACATGCATGCGATGTTGCTCGTGGGCATCATTATCGGCGGCGGCCTCGGCTCGTTGGCAACGTTTATGCAGCGCATGCTCACCCCCAGCGAGTTTGACGTGCTCACCGCGCGGCTTTTCGGTTCCGTTAATAACGCGGAAAGTGAGTACTATCCCATCGCGATTCCGCTGGTCATTGCGGTGACACTGTTGATGTTCCTCAACTCCCGTCAGCTCAACGTGTTGGCATTAGGAAGAGATGCCGCCACAAACCTGGGCGTTAACCACAAGGTCAACGCCATCTACACGCTGATTTTGGTCTCTATCCTCATGGCCACGAGCACCGCGCTCGTTGGGCCCATGACCTTCCTCGGATTCCTCGTAGCAACGTTGGCCTACCAGGCGGCGGAGACCTATGACCACCGTTTCCTCTTCCCGATGGCTATTGCCACCGCCTTCGCTGTACTCACCGGCGCCTACTTCCTGATGGAGCACGTCTTTTACGCACAGGGCGTGGTCTCCATCATCATTGAGTTGGTGGGCGGTAGCGTCTTCCTTCTGGTCATTCTGCGAAAGGGCAAGCTGTGATCAAGCTTTCCAATGTCTCGAAGTCCTACTCCGGTGAGACCAACATCGGTCCCATCGATCTGGAGATCCCCTCCGGTGGCATCACGGCCCTCATCGGTCCGAATGGCGCGGGCAAATCTACGATGCTGACGATGATTGGCCGGCTTCTCGACGTCGACGAGGGCACCATCGAGGTCGCCGGCTACGACGTCGCTTCCACGAAATCGCAGGATCTGGCAAAGATCCTCTCCATCCTGCGCCAAGAAAACCACTTCATTACCAAGCTGACCGTGCGCCAGCTGGTGAGCTTCGGCCGGTTCCCTTACTCAAAGGGGCGACTGACTGCAGAAGACGAAGAGGTAGTCTCGCGCTACATTGACTTCTTCCGCCTTGGCGAATTGGAGAACCGCTACCTCGATGAACTCTCCGGCGGCCAGCGACAGCGCGCCTACGTGGCGATGGTGCTGTGCCAGGAGACGGACTACGTGCTTCTCGACGAACCCCTCAACAACCTCGACATTTCCCATTCGGTCGAGATGATGAAGCACCTGCGAAAGGCCGCCAAGGAATTCGGCCGCACGATCATTATCGTGTTGCACGACATCAACTTCGCTGCCCGCTACGCCGACTATATCTGTGCGGCCAAGGACGGTAGCATCGTTGCCTTCGGTGGGCCGGAGGACATCATGCGCGATGACATCCTGACTCCAATCTTTGAAACTCCCATCACGGTCATCGACGGACCGGATGGGCTCTTGGCCTGCTATCACTAAAACACGAGGACCCACTACGGCAAGGGCGTTGAGAGCCTCGAGCCCATGGCTTCGATATTACTGCCGGGACAGTCGTATCCGGATCCTTTCAGGGATCCGACCAAGGATATTTAGAGGACTCCTTGGCGCAGCTGGACAACTTTGTTGAGGTAACGCAGCTTCCCGCAGGGGCCACTGACGAAGAGATCAAGCGGCTTGATTCGTTGGGCGTGCGTGCAGTTCGCTTCAACTTTAAGCGCGGGGGAAGTGCGGGCCGCAACTGCTCGACCTGGTGGAATCGGGCGTCAAAGTGAAAGCTACCGGTTTCGGGCAAGTCGCATTTGAGCCCGCGACGGTCATGCGGCGCATTGTCGCTACCGAGCCTTCTGCATTAATGGCAGGGACGAACCTTCCATCTCAACGCGCACAGCGTTCTTTCGACGTGGCGGACTTCGAACTGATTAAGGACGTAGCGGGGAGTACGCCGAGGACGTTTTCTTCAACAACGCTGCGCGCTTCTATAGGTGCGAACACCTCATGGCTACGCGCTAGACGCATTGCTTGGCGACGTCCCTATGTGGCGCACC
>NZ_KV803967.1:0-241 GCF_001811255.1 Corynebacterium sp. HMSC068H04 | reverse complement strand
CAGTCTTGCCACCCGGCAAATCCGGATCCTCAATGGTCACGGTAATCGGACCATCAACCTTCTTACCCGGAGTAACGATGACCTTGCCGTCCTCGTCAATCTTGACCGGGACGTCATTCTTGTCCTCGTCCTTAGCAGAGACCTTGGTGTCCTTATCCGGGTTCGTGACCTTAATACCGGTGTCCTGCTCCTCATCAGTCGGATCAACCGGCTTCACACCAGAATCATCAACCGTGGTCTT